>NZ_BAAAOS010000006.1:204361-240804 GCF_039530625.1 Kribbella sancticallisti
CCGCCTACCGATCGAGGCTGTGGACAACCCAGGCCCAGCCAGCCTCTCGCTTGTACGCTTAGTGATGAAGGAAGATGCGCGGGACGGCCGGCAACGCCAACCGCCCCGCGGACCGCATCAACCCTTGACGCAGATGACCTGCTTGAGATGGGCGACTACCTCGACCAGGTCGGACTGGGCGGCGATGACCGACTCGATGTCCTTGTACGCCGCCGGTAGTTCGTCCAGCACCCCGGCGTCCTTGCGGGACTCGACCCCGGCGGTCTGGGCGATCAGGTCGTCGACCGTGTACCGGCGCTTCGCCTCGTTGCGGCTCATCCGTCGGCCTGCCCCGTGCGAGGCCGAGTAGAACGACTGCTCCGAGCCGAGCCCGCGGACGACGTACGAGCCGGTTCCCATCGAGCCCGGGATCAGCCCCAGGTCACCGAGACCCGCCCGGATCGCGCCCTTGCGGGTGACGAGCAGGTCGAGGTCGTCGATCGTCTCCTCCGCCACGTAGTTGTGGTGGCACGAGATCGGCTTCTCGAAGGTGATCTCCTGGGCGAAGGACTCCCGCACCGCCTGCATCACCAGGGCGAGCATCACCGCGCGGTTCCGCGAGGCGTACTCCTGCGCCCAGGTGAGGTCGCGCCGGTACGCGTCCATCTCCGGAGTACCGGTCAGGAACACCGCCAGGTCGCGGTCCGGCAGGTCGGCGTTGTGCGGCAGCGCCTTGGCGATCCGCATGTGCCGCTCGGCCAGTTCCTTGCCGATGTTGCGCGAACCCGAGTGCAGCATCAGCCAGACCCGGTCCTCGTCGTCGAGGCAGACCTCGATGAAGTGGTTGCCGCCACCCAGCGAACCCATCTGCTGATGAGCCTTCTTCTCCCGGTCCTGCACCCCGTCGTGCAGGCTCGAGAACGACCCCCAGAACCGATCCCACCCGCGGTCCAGCCCGAGCTTCCGCACGCTCACCGGGTACTCGTGCGCCCGGAAACCAACCGGTACCGCGGCCTCGATGCGCGACCGGATCCCCGCCAGGTCGTCCGGCAGATCCGCCGCCGTCAGCGAGGTGAGCACGCCCTCCATGCCACACCCGATGTCGACGCCGACCGCCGCCGGCGACACGGCCTGGTACATCGCGATCACCGACCCCACCGTCGCACCCTTGCCCAGGTGCACGTCCGGCATCACCCGTACGCCGTGCACCCACGGCAGCGCCGCGATGTTCCGCAACTGCTGCAGCGCCTGCGCCCCCACCTCGTGCTCCTGAGCCCACATCAGAGTGGAGCTCTTGGCCCCACTCAGCGGGACC
Organism: Kribbella sancticallisti; assembly: GCF_039530625.1. Lineage (NCBI taxonomy): Bacteria > Bacillati > Actinomycetota > Actinomycetes > Propionibacteriales > Kribbellaceae > Kribbella > Kribbella sancticallisti. The sequence continues at coordinate 205,656 of NZ_BAAAOS010000006.1, forward strand.
GGGTACTGAACGTTCATCTCCCCACTCCTTTGTCTGGTTGCGGCAGAGCAGGGTCTTGAACCCTGACGCCCCGTTGAGGGACAGACCGTTTTCGAGACGGCTGCCGATAGGCCGAAACTCGGCTTACTCTGCCTGGCTTACGTGGAGATCCCGGGTGTCGAACCCGGTGAGGCGACCTTGCAAAGGTCGCCCGCGTGCCGACGCGATCCCCTCGGGCTGCGCACGGGAGTACGCAGTACGGGCTGCCAGGGCAGGGCTCGAACCTGCGGGACCTCGGGTCAGAACCGAGGGTGGGACGCCGACGCCCACCTGGCACCGCTCTGACGCGACACCGGTAGGCGGCGCGTCAGAGTGCTAGCTCCGCACGGGTGGGGACCCACGGCTGCCACAACAGCGGCATACCGGCTTCCTCGGGCGTGCGGCAGCCCTTCTTCTCGTTGCAGGACGCGTGTGCGGCGACAGCGTTCAGCCATTCGCCGCGGCCACCGCGGGACCGTGGTACGACGTGGTCCATCGTGGTGGCGCCGGTCTGGCCGCAGTACGCGCAGCGGAACCTGTCCCGCTTGAGCACGCCGGCCCGGGTGTACTGGAGCCGGCCCGAGGCATACCGCCACTTGGTCACGACGTACCGGACCAGGCGCAGTACACGGGGGAGGGGGAACGGGCCGAAGCTGGCGCCGTCGTGCGCCTCCTCGACGACCGCAACCTCCCGGACGAGCATCCGGATGGCGTGCTGGATCGACACCACGTGGAGCTGCTCATATGAGGCGTTGAGCACTATGACACCGCTCATGCTTGGTTCCTCCTCTCCTCCAGTGTGCCCGACGGATAGTTGCCGGGTCAGCTCTCTCGGTGCGGCTCTAGGGACTCGAACCCTGAACCTTCTGGTCCTAAGCCAGACGCCTCTTCCAATTGGGCCAGAGCCGCTTGATCTCGTACTGCGTACGCCGGGGTGCGGGTAGTACGCAGTGCCCGGGGTGCGGGTAATGCGCAGTACCGGGGTGGTAGGTGTGTGCGCCGGGTCCGGGTAGTACGCAGTACGGGGGTGTGTGCACCGGCTGCGGTATTACGCAGTACCGGCTGGTGGTGCTGGGGTGTCCGGCGGGGCTCGAACCCGCTTTCTCCGGGGCCACATCCCGGCGCATCGCCCTCTTCTGCTTCGGACACAGCACGCCCGGCAGGACTCGAACCTGCAACCTCCTGCTTCGTAGGCAGGTGCTCTCTCCAGTTGAGCCACGGGCGTTCACCGGCCCTGCGCCGGATGGACTGCGGATTTCCGGCGCAGGGCGCGTGCGTGGCCGGCAGCGGCAGGACGCAGACCCTCGCCTGGTTGCCGCGGTGCCGACCTGGTTTTGGCGCCCGCTCGGCCGGTAGCTGAGCATGCTGCGGGCGCCCGGTCGAGCTGGGGAGACTCGAACTCCCGTTCCCCTCATCCCAAATGAGGTGGCCTGGCCGCTGGCCTACAGCTCGCGCTCCCCGGCGCTCTGTGACGAGCGCCGGGGTATTGCAATGGCATATCCAGTTGTCAATTGATCGAATCGCTACTCGTGAATAGCGATAAAGCATCGGTGGAAGGAGTTGAACCCTCGCAACACGGGTTTGGAATCCGGTTCGCTTTCCGAAGCTCACCGACATGGGAACAAAAAGAAAGAGCCGCCAAGGCCGGGGGTCCCGGCTCAGGCGGCTCCTGATGATCTGCTGGAGATCACTCAGGTGGACCGCCCTGACTCGGGCCTCGGCTCGCGTCGAGTCGCTGGGTGTAGGCGTATTCGTGGACGGATCGCAGACACGCCGACATGGCGACGCGCTCGATGCGCCACGCCCTCGTCAGGTTCTGCTTCCCGAACACGATGATCTCCTTGGTCTGTTGTGCTTGCGGGGATAAGTTTCACCCGTAGCCGTTGCTCACGTCAATGCATTTGTCGGAGTTGTTATTCCCGGTGTCTTTCTTTCCGGCCGGACCGGCGTTTCGACGCGATCGGCGGCGCGCTGGTTCCCGGACTGTCGGTGCGGTCTGTTGTGATGGATGGATGACTGTTCTGGTTCTCGGTTCCACCGGCTCGACCGGCCGCCGCGTCACCCGTCAGCTCAGGGAACGCGGCGTCCCCACCCGAGCCGCCTCGCGCCACGGTGAGGTCCCCTTCGACTGGTCCCGCCCCGACACGTGGGGTCCCGCCCTGACCGATGTCTCGGCGATCTACGTGATGGCGCCGGACGGCGTACCGGTGGAGGAGGCCTTCGTCCAGCAAGCTGTCTCGGCCGGCGTCGAGCGGCTGGTCCTGCTGTCCACGATGAACGGCGAGGAGATCGGCGACGACCGCCTGCTCGCCGCCGAACAACTCGTCCGCGACTCCGGTACTGCGTGGAGCATCGTCCGCGCGCACTGGTTCAACCAGAACTTCGACGAGGGCTTCTTCCTCCCAGCCGTCCTGGCCGGCGAACTCGTCATCCCGCTAGCGGACCAACGCCAGGCCTTCGTCGACGCCGAGGACATCGCCGCGGTGGCGGTCGAGGCCCTCGTAGGCGACAACCACGCCGGCCAGACGTACGAAGTCACCGGCCCCGAAGCCCTCACCTTCGGAGACGCCGCCACCATCATCTCGGTGGCTACCGGCCGCCCCATCCACTACAAAGGGTCCCCCGACGACTACAGAACGGCCAACCCCGACGCCCCCGAAGAGGCCGTCACGGCCTTCACCCGCCAGTTGGTCCTAGGCGACGCCACCCCCACCAACACCGTCGACCGCCTAACCGGCCGCCCACCAGTCGACTTCCGCACCTACGCCGCCGCAGCCGCCGCCGGCGGCGGCGTCGCTAACCCCGCCCACCTGACCCCCTCATCCCCGGCCCTCCCCGACGCCGAAGGCGAGCCCGCCGATGCCGCAGGCGCCAATCACCCGATGCCGAAGGCGAGCCCCCTCACCTATCCGATTCGGAATCAGCCCGCCCTCCCGCTACACTCTTGCATCGGCCCTAGGGCCACCGCCGCCTTAGCTCAGTCGGCAGAGCGTCTCACTCGTAATGAGAAGGTCGTCGGTTCGATTCCGACAGGCGGCTCCACAAGAACCCCCAGGTCAGAGGCCAGTTTCCTCGCCCGGGGGTTTCGTCGTTTCCGGCCGCCAGTTCCCTCCGTGCCCCCTGGTGCCCCCGATCTTCCGGGCGGCATCCCAGAGGTTCTGGTCGATCAGGTGGCCGTAGAGGTCCATCGTCATGGCCGCCGAGGCGTGCCCCAGGATCCGCTGAACGACCTTGGGGTCAGCTCCCAATCCGAGCCAGACCGAGGCGGCCGTGTCTTCACGAGAGCCCAAGGTATTGCCTCCGGCGGGGGCCTCCCGACTCCGGGATGACGAGGCCAAATCGGTCGGCCTACTCGCTGGTGGGTCGGGGTGCGTCTTCCCGCCTGCCGCTCAGCCCAGTCCTGATCGCGCTACGCGTGGGCTGAACGGCAGACGGGAAGACGCCAAGGTCCAGCTATGTGCGGGCGAGACCACTGCGTCCGGTTGGGGTGATGATGGGGAGATGGGACGCGAACGGAATCCTGACCCCCACCAGACCTTTGCTGGCATGGTGGACGAGGTAGTCACCGCGATCCCGGCGCCAGCAGGGCAGGCGATCGAGTGGTGCCAACCGATCGGGTCCGGCAAGTACACGGATGAGTTTGGCGTTCGTTGGCATATTCGAGGTGGAGAACTGCCCTGGAAACGCATCGAACGCCTGATTCACGACCCGCAGGTTCGGGTCCTGCGCGCCTACCAGGACGAGATCCGCGATGTACTCCCGGACCACAGGGAGGGATTCATAGCGATGATCCGTCCCTACCTGGATGACAAAAGCGTCCCTGCTGATGGCTACACCGATTTTCGCGCGGGTGAGTTCAAAGACGACCAGCGTAGGTCTCTGCTCGTGGTGGAGGAGACCTGCTAGGAGGTCGTGCCCCCGAGGTGCCCCCGAAAGGCCCTCAACAGCCGTCAACGACCCCCGGCCACTGAGCACGATCACTGCTCAGGGTCGGGGGTCGTGGCGTAGTTGGGGCTCAGGGCAACGGACTCGTAATGAGAAGGTCGTCGGTTCGATTCCGACAGGCGGCTCAACACGAAACCCCAGGTCAGCGCACAGATGACCTGGGGTTTCGTCTTGCTCGGCACGCTCACGGGACCGGATTTGCTAACGCTCTTGCTAGCGGGGCACCAGCGCGGAGGCCTCCGGGCCGTCATCCTCGTCGTCCTCGTCCACCGGGGGCGAGTTGATCCGCAGCCGTTGCGAAGATGTCGGCTATACCTGCCGCGTGTCGGCGGATTACATGCGTGTAGATCCGGAGGGTGATCGTAGGGTCTGCGTGCCCCAGTTGTTCGGCGACGACGTGTACCGGCACGCCGGCGACCAGGCGCATCGTCGTCAGCGCCGGGTAAGGCGGGCTGTGCTCCGACAACAGATCCGCGACACATCTCCCGTCAGCTGATCTGCGACAGGCTAGATGTCTGGCGACCCACTTGAAAGCGCCAGCCAACGCACGGATCTGCTGATGAGCGGATGCGTGTGCAAACATGCGGTATGAACGATGCGCCGGTCATCCGAGCGACGGCAGAGTCGGGCGACGTGATCGACGATCCGTCCGAGGATGCCCTCTTCATGATGGTGGAAGACATCGAGGCAGGCGAGGGTACGTATCTCATCGTTGCCTCCCTGCGCGACGATTCGGGGCAGACGTACGTGCAGACCTCGCGCAACGAAGATGGCTCGTACGTAGTCGAATACCGCGACGGCAGACCCGAGGAGCACTACGGGACAGTCGTGCGCGACATGCGTGCAGCTCACGCTCTGCTGACCGGCTGGGCATTCGACTTACCCGAATGGCGCAACTCGGCCGCTTGGGAACCCCTCAAGTTCTGATTCCCTCGCAGGCAACGGTCGACAGCGAACGCTCGGATTTGGCGCAACACGTTTCCGTCTGTCGCACGTCACCTGGCGGACGATCGTCGCGCCTCACCCCGACGGAGGACACCGGGTGAGGCGGGCCCTCTAACGTTGGCTGCGGAGGCCTTGGGGAATGAGCCATCGGCCGACCGGCTGACGTCAGGTGCGGTACAGGCCGTCGTCACTGATCGTCTGGCGGCCCGGATCCGAGCGAACAGGCGCGATCGTGACCTCGTAGTCTTCGCTGGGTTCCCACACGACTACATCGTGATGAGTGGTGCGTCCGCGTGAGAGGACGCGAATCAGGTGCAGACCCGGACTGCGTGGCGTGTAGACCGGGTACGCCGGGTTCTCCCCCATGAGTGGGGCGAGATAGAGCTCGTCCTCAACAGGGATAGCGAGCTGCTCGCCGACCTCCCACCCAGTGCTGGCGGCTGCCAGATCTTGTAGCGGTTCCTCCGCGACCCGAACGGTCACGTTGACCGGTCCGTCAGCACAGCCGGTGCGGACGATCACCGCGCCCCGCACCTGTGGATCGAGCGCCAGCACCGGGCCGACGGTGGCGGGATCGAGAATAGGGCTGGCGTCTCCTACCACCAGAAGAAACTGGTGGTAGGAGACCTCGATCTGGTAGGCCGAATCGGTCACTACACGAACTTTATCTGGAATGGGTCGTTGGCCAGCATGCGCTGGCCCCGGTAGCAGTTACCCAGGTACGCGCCTGCTGACTGGTTTTGTGTCGCGTTGATGAAGCAGCGGCTGAAGCCGCTCGGGCCGGTGCGCTCCGGGTCGGGCACCTGGCATCCTGGGAAGCTGCGCGGGGTCGGGTCGCCGCCGGTGTAGGCACCCTCATACGTGCTGCGGAACGGATACTCGACACACTCAAGGTGGACCGACGCACAAACCTGATCCCACCGCTCGGGGACCGCGACCGGTGGTGCTAGCAAGGTCCGCACTTCTCCAACGAGTTCAGTCAACGAGCCAGGTCGCGATCGCTCGGGGATTTGTGCGACGGCCGTGGTGACGATGTCGGGGAAGCGGTCGCAGCGAGGACAGCTCGCCGAGTTGCGCCCGGCGCCGGCCATGAACGATCTCGTAGTGGCGGCCCACGTGGTTCGGCGTTCGGTCTTCTGGGCTGGAGGCTAAAGCCAGATGTACTCCTCGGCGATTGCGCCGTCGCGCCATTTCGCGATGGTCACCATCCGGCCGCCGCCTTCGAACTCGCCGACCACGCAGGTCCACTCTCCGGAGCCGAACCTGATCGGGTGGGACGCGACCTGGATCGGCGTGCCACCAGTGGATTCGACCAGTGCCTCCATAGCCTCGATGTGCTCCTGGATACCCCGTGTGGTCGGTTGCCCTTTGACTTCCACCACTACGTCGTCGGTGTGCTGGTCGGCGAACACGCCATGCCAGTCGGCGTGGTTCCATCCTTTGAAGTCGAGCTCATCCATTCCCTGGAGATTGCGGACTACCTCGTTGTCCGTCATGCCCGAGGCCTCCTTCCGGGAACGAGTCCCGATCAATTGCATTTCACCGTTGGCGGATGTACGCCGGTCCGGCCGAGTCACCCACTAGGACCGGGCAGGGCGATGCGGTGTGACATCCGGGGCGTGCTGTCACATCGCGAGGCGGTGCTCGGACGTACTTGATGAGCCGACCGGTACGCGGTCGGCCGTCCATCGCACGGAACAAGATCCATGACGATTCCCCTGACCACCCCTGGCTCGTTGCCCCAACGACTCGGGCGCACCGTGGCGTTCCTGCTCACCGCCGCTGCGCTCGCCCTGGCGAGCTTCAACCCGGTGCAGAGCGCTGCCAGCGAACAGCGCGGTGCGAAGCCGGCCATCGTGCTGGTAAACGGATCATGGGCGGACGCCTCGAGCTGGAACGGCGTGACCGAGCGACTGCAGGACGGCGGGTACACGGTCCGCGCCATCCCCAACCCGCCGCGCTCGGTAGCGAGCCCGGACTGGTCCGCTGGCCGCCGTACGACGGCCAGCGCGTCGGCCAGGCGGACGTCGTATCCCTGCCGGCGCAACCGCCGGGCGGCCGCCACAGTGAGCCGCCGGAGTGGATCATGACCGCGCTGCCGGACGGTGGCCCAGCGCGAACGAGCCTCGAAAGCGCCTGCCAGGTTGGCCGCGCGCGTGACGCGGCGTCGGTACGCACCTTCCTGCAAACGTTGACGGGACCGGTCGTGCGGGCAGGCCACTCGTACGGCGGCTTCGTGATCACCAACGCTGCCACCGGGCTTCCGAACGTCAAGGCTCTCGTGTTCGTCAGCTCACCGCGCAGGAGTTGCATATCGCCCGGCTCGCCGCAGATGGAAGGACCAATGTCGAGATCGGAGCCGAGCTTTACCTCAGCCGCCACACGGTGGAGTGGCACCTGAGGAAAGTGTTCGCGAAACCGCACGTCACCAGCCGCCGCCGACTGCGAGCCGCCCTGGCGACACCCGTCGCCTGAACCGCACATGCCGGCGACTTCGCGTGCCGCGCTGGTCCCTCGAAGACGCGGCGAATTTCTCGTCTGCCGTCACACCGGGCCGGTCCGTCCGGACCTTGTCTGTACAGCAAACGCGGTCCCGCTGCAGGGCGGCCTTCACAACGTCGTGGCGTCGAGCGAGACCCCTGACGGAAGGAAATGAACAGTGACGAAGCACATCCTCGAGGCCGCGGCGCAGGAGATCGCCGATGCGACTTCAAAGCCCCCGTTCCTCTACCAGCTGGGGCCGGATGGCGCCCGGAAGGTATTGGACGACATCCAGGCGGCCCCGATCGACAAGCCTGCCGTCGACGAAAAGTGGATCACCGTGCCGGCCGAGGTCGGTGACGTCCGGGTCCGGATCGTCAAGCCGGTCGGTGCGGATGGTCCGCTGCCCGCCATCTTGTACGTACATGGCGGCGGCTGGGTCCTCGGCAACGCGGGAACTCACGACCGGCTGGTCCGCGAGCTGTCCGTCGGCGTCGGTGCCGCGGTCGTGTTCGTCGAGTACGACCGGTCGCCGGAGGCGCGGTACCCGGTCGCGATCGAGCAGGCGTACGCCACCGCGCGGTGGATCACCGGCCACGGTCGGGACGAAGGCCTCGACGCGAGCCGTCTCGCGGTCGCGGGCGACTCCGTTGGCGGCAACATGACCGCGGCGGTCGCAATCCTGGCCAAGCGCCGCGGCGACGTCAGCTTCGTACATCAGTCGCTGTACTACCCGGTGACGGATGCCGGCATGGACACCGACAGCTACCGCGAGTTCGCAGATGGGCCGTTCCTGACCGCTAAGGGGATGGCCTGGTTCTGGGACGCCTACCTGCCGGACCACGATCGGCGCGCCGAGGTAACCGCCTCACCGCTGAGGGCCGACCTGGAGGAGCTTGCCGGGCTGCCGGAGGCGTTTCTGATCGTCGACGAGAACGACGTACTGCGGGATGAGGGTGAGGCGTACGCCCGCAAGCTCACCGAAGCCGGGGTGCGGACCACGAGCGTCCGCTACAACGGCACCATCCACGACTTCATGATGCTCAACCCGTTGCGCGAGACCGCCGCTGTGACCGGTGCGGTGGAGCAGGCGATTCACGTTCTGCGCAAGGCGTTTGGCGCCAAGTAGCAGCGCGACGATGGGGTGGGCAGTTGGTGCCCACCCGATCGGACGACAGTCAGAGTGGGGACCACAGTGTTCAGACAAATCGAGCGTCGGGCGACCGCGGCGGAAGAAGTCCGCGGGGAGCTACGCCAGGTCCAGGGCCGGCCGGCGTTGACCAGGGAGGAAGAGAGTGCCCGAATGATGTGCCGGGCCCTCGACGGCAGTTGTGACAGCGCCCGAACCCTGGCGAGGTTCGTCGAAGGGATGTCGACGACCGAGGCGCAGGCGCTGCGGGTTGCGCTCCGGGAGCGGCTGGAGGGTTAGAACACCGAAGCCAAACGAAGGGGACCGGGCCGCACGCAGCCGGCCACGATCGTGATGCGTCATGAATGGGGTCGGCATCCTGTCTAGTTAGTTCGTGGCATTGTCGGACCGATGAGTACAAGCATTTGGATGCCTAGCCTGCATGCTTCGGGCCTGTGGGCAGAGTGCACGGACTAATCGGGTGATCGCCGCCGCCAGAGTCAATGAGTTGACGGCAGCGACCATTGGCGCCTCCGGAGCGTCGGCAAACTCTCCAGATAACGACAATCCGTCAACCCGCTACGTGTCGTGTAGCTGGGTCGAGGACGCCGTGAGTAGGGCGCCGGGTTCTGTTGGCCTAAAGGGCTCGCGGCGGTCCGCCGGACGGGTTACCGTCGCGTCATGCTCCCATCCTCGATCGATGAGCATCCGGTCCAGTACCTCGACCGCGTCGGCGAGATCTTCGCGACGTTCGACATCTCCACCCAGGATTCGGGCAACGTGTCGTACGGCGTGACCGTTGGCCGGCACACGTACTTCGTCAAGACAGCCGGCGACCCGGCTAACACCGAACCTGTCCTGGATTTCGAAGGCAGGGTCGCCCTCCTGCGCAACGCCGCGCGCCTCGCCGAGGACGTGCGACACGACCTGTTGCCGGCGTTCCACGGCATCACCGAGTCGCCGGTCGGCCCACTGCTCGTGTACGAGTGGCGGACCGGCGAGCACCTCGGTACGGACCGCACCGACCCGGCGAGCGCCCACCAGCGGTTCAAGCGGCTGGCCCCCGCCGAGATCACCGAGGCACTCGACCGGCTGTACGACCTGCACGCGCAATTGGACGCCATGGGCTGGGTCGAGGGCGACTTCTACGACGGCGCCCTGCTCTACGACTTCGCCGAACGCCGGCTGACCGTCGTCGACCTCGACAGCTACGAGCCGAGTCCGTACCGCAACACCATCGGCCGCATGTTCGGTGCCTCCCGGCTGATGGCACCTGAGCAGTTCTCCCTGGGGGCGCCCATCGACACCCGCAGTACCGCGTTCGTGATGGCTCGGACCGCGCTGACCTTCCTGTCGGACGGGACGCTCGAACGCGAGCCGTTCCGCGGTACCGACGCCCAGTACGCCGTCCTCCAGGAGGCGACCACGACTCGCTTCCCGGACTACCGGACCTTTCATGCCGCCTGGCTCGACGCCACCTAACAGGTTCGACGAGAGGCTTTCGCGGCCGGCTGCCCCTGCTCGAGTCCCGTACTAGAGGGCAACAGGAAGCGTGGTTCGTGCTCCAGCATCTCCGCCGAATTTTCTCGACAAGATGTGGCCGGGATGTCGAGACCGGCGTGGCGGCTCCGTCTCAGGGGTGGATGTGGCCGGCCTGGCCGCACCATCGCCACGTAGCGGAAGGACAGCCATGCGAAAACTCATAGTTCAGCAGTGGGTCACCGTCGACAACATCGCCGCGGAGGAGGACGCTGGCCTCAGCTTCGTGTCGGGGGAACCGTTCGACGACCAAATCACTGACGACCCCTTCAAGAACAGCCTGATGGGCTTCATCGACTCGGTCGACACGATGATTCTGGGCGCCAACACCTACAACCAGTCCAAGGACGCCTGGCCGTACGCCGACGAGCAGGGCGAGTACGGCAGGAAGCTCAACAATCTCGCCAAGTTCGTCGCCTCGTCGACGCTGCAGGACGCGCCGTGGGGTGACTTTCCGGCCGCGACCGTGACGCGCGACCCGGCCGCTACCGTCCGGGAGTTCAAGGAGCAGAGCGGCAAGGACATCTGGTTGTGGGGGAGCTTGACACTCATGCGCTCATTGCTGGACGCCGGCGTCGTCGACGAAGTCCGGATGCTGGTCTGCCCGTCGTCCCGCGGCAAGGGAACGCACCTGTTCGAAGATCGACGGAATCTGAAGCTGGTCGAGGCCACCTCATTCGACAATGGCGTGGTCCTTCTGCGCTACGAGGTCTGACGAGAAGCCGGTGTGCGGTCGTTCGCCGCAACGGGCCCTCCGCCTTTGATCGCGCGACGGAACCGATCTGTGCGACAAATTCCCCGATGTCCACAGGGCGCTCGACGCGAAGCTGGACCGCCGACTGCGTTCTCGACGGCGAGTTGGTCGTGTGGACCGGCGAACGGCTCGAGTTCGGTGCTCTCCAGCAGCGCATGGTCAACACCGCCGCCACCTACGCGTAAGAGAGCCGCGCCATGTTCCTCACCATTGGGGTGAGGAACATGGCGATGGAGTTACTCGGCCTGAGGCTGCGGCTTGAAGCGGCGAACCTCATGTGGCCAGCCGCATGCCTCCGCGATCTTGCCCGCCCACATCTTGGCGGCCTCGTCATCGGCCACGTCCACCAGAGCGAACCCGCCCAGAAACTCCTTGGTCTCGATGTATGGTCCGTCGGTGATCAACACGTCGCCACTGGTGGGGTCGGCGTTGTAGATCGGGCCGTCCTCCTCCTCCAGTCCCCCGGCAAAGACGTACGCGCCGGCCGCCTTCATCTCGTTCACGACCGCCATGGCGCGTGGCCCGCGCCCGCGGAACCACTCCTCGGAGTGGTCTCCCACCCACTGTTGGTTGAAGTAGATGAGGTACTCGGGCATGGCTGCTCCTTCTGCTCGAGCGGACCCTATATCCGCCTCCATCTACGCTACGAACGGCGTCCGGTGGATACGACAGCCGGCGGCAAAAGTTTCCACGGGAGCTCCGCCGTTCGGCCCCCGCGCAGGCGCCTTGCCCCCTGTTCGCGGAGATCATCGGCCGCCGCCGCAGCGATACATCTCTCTGCCAACTGATGTGCGACAGGCTAGAAGTGTCCACGTGTCGGAGCAACGCACTGATCTGCCGTATTGCGGACACTCGCGATCGAGGTCACCCTCACCGTCTGATGACGTCAGGACAAGGGCAGGAGGGCGTGACAGGCCTCGAGGTTGTGGATCTGGATGTCGTCCCTGCGGCGCTGTTCCCAGACGTCTCGGGTGAGTCGCCACCGGTTGAGCCAGGTGGCGACCCGCAGGTCAGGATCGGTCTCGTAGAACGACATCGGGTCGTCCTACGGTGCGGGATCGGCATGGGTCATACCCGCGCGCACGACATCCGCGAGCTGATCCAGCAGCTCGTCTGTGGCGCTGCGCAGCTCGAGCGTCGGGGTGCTGACGCGCACATCGAGGAGCGGATAGTCCTTCATATACGGTCACTCTGCTCTCACGGTCGCGGGTGAAGCGGTCAGACTCGTACGGCGGACGTCGCTGGAGTCCGCCAACTTCTCAAGTCGATCGAGCCGCACATCGCAGGGATCATTCAAGGAAGCAAGAAAGCGGTTCTAGTTCGGCGATGCTCTCCGGTGGAAACCGATGCGGAGGATCAACGGAACCCTTCTCGGCAGCGCGCAGGTGCCGGTCGATGAAGCGTTGCGTTCTGCTGAGGACGGTGGCGCACTCGGTGGGTGTGAGCTGTCCCTGGCTGAGGGCATCGGCGAGCTCGTCGAGATCCAGGACGTGGTAGCGATCAGCACCGGGCGGTACGAGGAAGTCAACGTAGAGGTCATGGACGACAAGTCCGGCTTCGGTGAGTTCGATCTCGACCAGATCGACATACCACCAACCTTCTACCGGGCCCTCGAATACAGCGGGCCTGGTCAACTGGACGCCCTGGTCGAGCAACAGGTAGCTGCGATCGATCGTCGGCCGTCCAAGCACCTGATACTCGGGCAGGATCCGCACGTCGTAGGCGACAACCTCTCCGATCTGGCGGCCTGGGCACCATTGACCCGTCCGGTGGAGGACCCGGACGTTCTCGATCGGTGGCGTTGCGGTCACCACCTGACCCTCTCACGACCCAGCAGGGCAGCTTGTGGGTTTCTGGTGGGCGAGCAGGAAGAATCCCCACGCCAGACGACCATTCGGACCTTGCAGGACGAACTCTCAGAAGGCCCGGAGCAAACTTCAACGCCCGCGGCTATGAAGAGAGGCTGCGTCTTGCTTCAACTGCCGGGCGAAGACCGTGAACTGTGATCGGCCATCCTCGGTTGAAACACCCCAAGGCGTGAGCGTTGAGATGGTGATCAGGGCCTGATCCGGACGCCGATCTACGGTCAGGATCTCGCAATCCAGCCCGACGGCGACCGGGAATGGCGCATCCCGCTTCAGTTCGACCGTGCTGCCAGTGGGCTGAACGGCAGACGGTGCGACGGAGGTCAAGGTCTTAGCTGTCCGTGGGCGGTGCAGATGTGGCGATTATTGCTGGTGCGCGGAAGTAGTCAGCAGCCTCTTGAACTGTGCTTCTCGTGTCGCGCCAGGGCGTCGAGTGTGCAGCGACGGATGCCGCATCGCCGGCAGCCCGGCCATCGATCAGTTCGCGGATGATGTCGGCGTGCCCGGCGTGCTGCGAAGTTTCGCCGATCATCCTGATCAACAGAATGCCTAACGTTGTCTCCTGGTGGCCCTCGGCCCAATGCGCCACGCGACCTGGGCTGTCCAGCTCGAGCTCGGCGAGGGTGACGTCGGCATGAGCACAGGCCTGCCGGTAGACGCCGGTGATGTAATCACTCGACTCATCAGGTGTGGCCCACAGGTCGATCTCGGAGTACGGGTCATCTCGGAACCATGACGGCCGTTCGATCGGAGGGCGGCCGAACGACTCACCGAGATAGCCGTATTCCAGACCAGCCAGATGCTTGACCAAGCCGAGCAGGTTCGTGCCTGTCGGAGTCAACGGGCGACGCCGGTCATACTCCGACAACCCGTCCAGCTTGGTGAGCATCACTGCCCGACTGCCATGCAAAACCGCCAACATTTCCGCTTTGAGATCGATCATCACCGTCACCTCGTGACCTGACCCTACCCAGTACCAGACCCCGAACGCGGACAGCGACTGCTCAGGGTCGGAGGTGATGGCATAGTTGGGGCTCAGGGCAACGGATTCGTGATGAGAAAGGTCGACGACTCGATTCCGGCAGGCGGCTCAACCCAAAACCCCAGGTCAGGACCTAATCTCTCGCCCGGGCTACGGGCCCGCCGTGGTCGGCTCGTTGCCATAAGTTGTTCAACTCGTGCGTGGAGTTGGGAGTCTTGTGATGGAGTGGGTGGAGGCGGTCAGCCGGCGTCCGGAATGGTCCGTCTTGGAGTCCTTGCCACCCGGCGGCGGCGCGGCGCACGACGCGGGCTTGCGACGCCGCACCGCTAGAGTTCTTGGGATGATCGACGACAACCGCACGTTGCCTGCTGTGTTGGTCGAGGCCCATCAGGAGGGCTTCGACTACAGGAGCGGTGCAGGCATTGATTTCGAGCCGTTTGCCGAGTTCATCAGCGCCTCTGAAACCGCCGAGTGGTGGCGGGCTTGGACGGGTAACGCGTCGCTCGACGGAGCGGAGTTCCTCCTGTTCGGGCGGGATGGTACGGGCGGCATGGCGGCCTTTTGGCGTGTCCGCGAAGGAGAGCCGCTCGGTCATCAACCGGTCGTCTTCCTTGGGTCTGAAGGCGAGACGGGAGTCGTGGCTCGCGATCTGAACTCCTATCTGTGGCTCCTCGCATCAGGATTCGGCCCGTTCGAAGCGAGCAGGTATCCAGAGCATGAGCATGAGCCCCAGGCCGATGCCAGGTTGACGAGGCTTGCGCAGCGTTACGCGGCATCGGAACAGCAGTCGACGGCGGATGTGATCACCGCCGCGCGGACGGAGTTTCCGCGTTTCGATGACACGATCGACCGGCTCTGCCGTTAGACCGGGCGGGCTCGAACCACGACCAACACTCCGGCCGGTAGACGGCAGACAGCATCGGCGCGCCGAACAGGCAACGGTACGAACAAGTCCGGAGCATCAGTCGCGCCGGCTTGACCGAGGCTAAGGGACGGGAAGAGGTCAACAGCCGCCCGGCACCTGTTCCCCAGCCATCAGGGGGACGGCGCAGGTGTGGCGGTCTTGGAGTCCGAGTCGGCGAACACGATGGTGAACACGCCGCGATCTACAGCATCGTCGCCCAGTTCGGTCTCGAAGCCGATCGCGATCATGTCGTCCATGGTGATGGGGTCGTCCTGGGCCAGAGTGTCAGCGACATGCCTGAAGAGGGCTGTGAGGGATTGGTCCTCAGCGGCGTCCGGCAGACCGATCGAGAAGTGCTTGCAGCGGAACCCCTTCGTCATGAACGCATGGTTCCACAGCCGGCCGGACCCCACACACCGCGGATCGTTGCGGGCAGATGACCTGTAAGGCGTCGATCGGACGAACACGGCGAGGACCAGGCCCTCCCGCGCTACGAACCCGTCTCGCTCGTCCATGAGCACGGGCGAGAGGTGTCGCCGGCAAATGGGCTGACAGGAAAGAGGTGGAGGGTCAGACTGCACGGGTGCTTAGTGACGTTTGGCCTGTGTATGGCTTGGCTGTTTCGACTCAGCGGGTGACTTTGCGCCTGCCGACCGATGAGGAGTTGGGGGAGTTGGCGCGTCTTGCGGGGGACGGTGTGCATGCTCCGGGAGAGCGGCCGTTTCTGACGCCGTGGACTGAGGGAAGCGCGCTCGATCGCGCTCAGTCCGTACTGCGGGGGCACTGGGGGCAGCTTGCCGGGTGGGATGTGCGGTCTTGGGGACTGGGGATGGGGGTGTTCGGTGCCGATGATGAACCGCTGGGGATGGTGAGCCTGCGCGCTCGGGATTTTCCGGTGGTTCGGGAGGTCGTCACGTCGTCGTGGCTTGGGCTTCGGTTTCAGGGGGTCGGACTTGGGACTGAGGCGCGGGTTGGGTTGCTGGGGTTGGCCTTTGATCATTTGGGGGCGGAAGCCGCGCTGACTGAGGTGTTTCAGGACAACCATGCGTCTCAGGGGGTGTCGCGGAAGCTTGGGTATGAGCCTGATGGGATCTCGCGGGACGCTCGAGGAGATGAGGTGCTGGTGTCAGACCGACTGCGGCTGACCGTGGAGAAGTGGCGAGGGGTGGAGCGCCCGCCTGTTCGCGTGACCGGGCTTGAGGAGTGCCGGCAGATGTTCACCGGCTGACGGGTGGCTGATTCCGCGGTTCGGCCGCGTTACTTCACGCGGGTCAGCGTGCCGTCGGGGGTGATGCCGATGGTGGTTCGGACGGTGCCGATGGTGAGGTCGATCAACTGGGTGGAGCCTTGCCAGCGGACCTTGTGGGTGACTGTTGCGTTCGAGGCGGCGGGGATGATGAGGGAGAGGATGGTTGCCGAGCGGCCCTCGCGGTTGAAGGTCACCACCGGGGCGGCGACCCGGACTGTTGCCTTCGGGTAGTGCCAGCCTTGTACTGGATCCGCCTGGCCGTGCACGACCTTGGTCGCGTTGGACGGCAGTTTCTGCTGATAGGGGATCTGCAGCAGGACCGTCTTCACCTTCTCGCCGGGCTTCTGCGCGACAACCGTGTTGGGCGAGGAGACCGTGGCCTTCTGATCCGATGGCAGGTGCCACTGGGTCTGGAACGGCTCGTTCTGCTGGGATGTAGCGCGATCCAGCGTCACGATCAGGTCCGGATTCTTCAGCACCAGTACTGCGCGCCGCCGCGTCATCCCCGGCGCCGGCTCGTCCGAGAGTTCGTAGAACTCCGAATTCGCCTGGACCTCCGCGCGGTTCAGCTTGGTCGGGGTCTGGCGGCCGGCCATTACCGGGCTGGACAGGACGTTGTGCGCGGCCTCGCTCTTCACCCAATTGCGCCACTTGTCGAACTGGTACCCCGCGTGCCCGCCATCGATCAGGATCGGGCGGCCGTGGGAGGTGTAGGTGATCGACATGTGGTCGTCCTGCCCGTGCAGAGCGCGCGCCGGTCCGTACCGGATGCTGTACGTCGACTCCTGCGTGAACGGCCGGGTCTCGCCCCAACCAGTACGCCCGAACACGTAGCCGGCGTCGAAGATCCCCACTCGCTGGGTCGGCCGGATCCCGCGTGTGCCGAGCGACGCGGCGTACTCGAGCGGCGTACCGGGGTCCAGGTAGGTCTTGTGCAGTTCGGAGTCGCCGAGTTGGTGGAGCCTGCCGAACGAGTCGGTGGCGAGCGCGAGCCAGTTCGCGAGCAGCGTCCGGCGGGCGGTGATCGTGGTACCGGGGTCGGCGCCGCACTCCTTCAGGACCTTGATGGCGCGGCCCCAGAGGTTGTAGTTGAACTGGGCGTATCCCACCGACTGCTCGTTCGTTGAGCCCTGCTTGTCGATCGACGAGGTGATCCCGGTGGCGAGACGCTGCTGGGCGAGCTTCTTGAGGTCCTCGCGCCCGAGCGTGCAGCCGATGCCGAACAACGCGATGCTCTCGTCGGTGCCGTGGTTCCACCCGCCGCTCCAGTTGGCCTCCAGGAACTTCGCGTGATCCAGCAGCGATTTGTCGAGCCACGCGTAGTTCTTCGGCAGACGCGTCACCTTCAGGCCGGAGAGTATGGCCTGGCGGGTGCAGATGAGCACGTTGGTGCGGTGCATCGTCGACTCCCAGGCGCCGACGTCGGACTTCCAGGAGAACGGGTTGTCCTTCACCCAGTCGTGCACGAGGGTGGTGACCCGCGCCATCGCCTTCCGGTCACCTCCCGCGGCCGCGTGGACGCCCTGACCGAGCCAGCGCAGCGAGTGCAGCCACATGTACCAACTGGGCGCCTTGTGCGGGTTCGACCGCCAGTTGACGTCGCCCTTGCCGTTGCCGACCTGGTACGGCGGGTAGATGCTCCAGGCAAAGGAGTCCTGGTAGAGCTGGCTGACCGGGTTCGTCCGCTCGATCCCGCTGAAGCCGGGACAGGCGTACTTCTTCTGCGGCGCGCGGGTGGTCGCCTGCTTGGCGGGAGCGGGTGTGACCTTGCCTTCGGCAGCCGCCCGCTGCACCTTCGCGTCCGGACCCCACGCGGTCTGCTGAGAGACGACCGAGCTGGTCACCACGATGGTCGCGATGACGAACGCGGCTGCGAGCAGGGGCAGCAACTGGCGGCGCGTCGGCCGTCGGCGGTGGCTGGGCATCGTCTGTCCTCACTTCTTGTGCCCTGGTCTTGACAGTTCAGGTCTAGACCAGTAAAGAGGCCAGGCGGGGCCCGTGGACTGGTGTTGTAGTGGCTTTCCCCCGGTACTTGTCCGGAAGGGGCGGAGAGGTTCCCGCCCCACCCCCAGGTCAGAGTCGCTGGGCGCTGCGTCTCTACTGACATAGATGGGCACAGGGGCCTGTTTTGTTGCCCCGAATGTGGTCCGATCCAGTTTCGTTACCGAAAACGGGTTGTCGGTGGCGTCCGTTAGGACTGCCCTATGGACGTACTGCGTGCCTTGGGCTGGCGGATCGAGATCGAGCGCGCGCTCGACGGGTCGGCGTCGGGGGCGGGGGTGTATCGCGTTCGGGCAAACGGGCGGGATGCGGTACTGAAGGTCGGGGTCGGGCGGCGGGAGTTGGACTTCTACCTGACCTTGGCTGAGCGGGTCCCGGTCGCGACACCCAAGTTGCTTCGGTACGGCGAGGTGGACGAGTTCACAGCGCTGTTGCTGTCCGCCCATACGCCGGCGGCTCCGGCGGGTGAGTGGAAGCGGGCAGACTGGCTGGAGGTGACGAGGCAGTTGGCCGCCTTGCATTCGGCCGCGGTGCCGGAAGGGGAGGCTTGGCGGCACGAGTCCTGGCTCCTGCAGGCTCTCGAGGAGCCGCCGGTCGGGCTCGCGGAGGACTACTGGTCGCGCACCGAGGCGGGCTCCCGGCTTGGTGCTGTCTTCGAGGACTCGGCGGCCCTTGCAGCGGCGTACTCAAAACCCCCGGACTGTTTCGTCCACGGCGACTGCCACGTGGACAACCTGCTGCGCGAGGGCGATCAGTTCGTCTGGGCAGACTGGCAGGCGGCAACCGTCGGGAGTCCTGCCGGTGATCTCGCCTTCCTCTGGTCCCGCGCCGACGCCGACGGCGCGGACCTCCCGTACGACGAAATGCTCCACGAGTACGCCGTACTCCGGAGCGTCGACTCCGCCGTACTGCGCCGCGCGGTGCTCGCCGCGGAGCTCGGCATCCTCCTCTACGGCTGGCCCAACTACGCCCGCCACCGCTCCAGGGCCGACCAGGCCCGCATGACCCGCCGGCTCCTTCGCCTCATGGACGACTGGCTCCTAGGAGGACCAGTAGAGGGCGCCGCCGGGGGTTGGGGAGAACGGTCGTGAGTCAGATCGCCTTGGGGGTGTGGCGAAGCAAGCCCCACCGCAGATGGTTCCTACGAGACCCGGTACAAAGAGCCGGCCGCGGTGATCCCGAACGAGGTCTTCACCCCGCCGACGGTCAGGTCGATGACGTACGTGGTGCCTGACCAGCGGCCCTTGTAGAGCACGGATCCGGTCGCGTGCACCGGCGCGATCACGGACAGGATCGACGCGGAGTACCCCGATCGGGCGAACATCAGGGTCGGCGCGGACCTGCGGGTGAAGATGTTCGGGTAATGCCAACCCTGGATCGGCTTGGTCTGTGCCTGCTTGATCAGGATCGCGCCGGCCGGAAGTGCCTGTCGGTAAGGGATCTGGAACAGGATCGTCCGGGACGTGTCGCCGGCCTTCGCGCCGATTGCAGTGGTCCGCGAGTACACCGTCGCCTTCTGGTCCGACGGCAGGTGCCACAACGTCTGGAACTGCTGGGCCGTCTTCGAGGAGGCCCGGTCGAGCGTCACGATCAGGTCCGGATCCTTGAGCACCAGTACTCCGCGCACGCGGCTGATGCCGGTGGCCGGAACGTCGGAGAACTCGTAGAACTCCGAGTTCGCCGTACCGACCGAGCGGTTGAGCTTCGTGGCCGGATACTTCTCCGCCGACAGCGGTGTCGTCATGGCGCTGTGGGCGAACTGGCCCTTGGCCCAGGTGCGCCACACGTCGTTCTGGTAGCCGGCGTGGCCGCCGTCGATCAGGATCGGCCGGCCGCGTGAAGTGTAGGTGATGGCCGTGTGGTCGCTGTGCCCGTGCAAGGCGCGGGACGGGCCGTACCGGATGCTGTACGCCGACTCCTGCTCGAAGGCGCGCGTCTGGCCCCAACCGGTCCGGCCGAACACGTAGCCGGCCGAGTAGATGCCGATCTTGGCCGGCGGGACGGTGCCACTCGCGGACCGCGTACCGGCGTACTCGGTGGGGGTGCCGGCGACGGGGTTGGTCCTCACGACCTCTGAGTCGCCGATCTGGTGCAGGTTGCCGAGGGAGTCGGTGGCGAGCGCGAGCCACTTCGCCATCAGGGCGCGCCGGGTGTTGATGGTCGAGCCCGCGGACGCGCCGCACTGCTCCAGGACCGTGACCGCGCGGCCCCAGAGGTTGTAGTTGAACTGCGCGTACGCCGTCGACTGCTCGTTGGTCGAGCCCTGCGCGTCGATCGAGGTGGTGATGCCGGCGGCGAGCCGCTGCTGGGCCAGGTTCTTGTAGTCGGTGCGGTTCAGCGTGCAGCCGATCCCGAACAGGGCGATGCTCTCGTCCGTGCCGTGGTTCCAGGCGCCGCTCCAGTTGTTGATCAGGAACGCCGCGTGCTGGATGAGCGCGGTGTCGAGCCAGGCGTACGCCGCGGGCAGGGTGGTCACGCGCAGCCCGGAGATCACCGCCTGGCGGACGCAGATGAGCACGTTCGTCCGGTGCATGGTGGCCTCGTAGGCGCCGACGTCGGCCTTCCACGAGTACGGGTTGTCGCGGACCCAGTCGCGGACGATCGTGGTCACGCGGTTCATCGCCGTCGTACCGCCCTGGCTGGCGACCATGATCCCTTGGCCGAGCCAGCGGAGCGAGTGGAACCACATGTACCAACTGGGGTTCTTGTACGGGTTCAGCCGCCAGTTGATGTTTCCACTGCCGTTGCCGACCTGGTACGGCGCGTAGGGCCCCCACGCGTAGGTGTCCTTGTAGAGATACTCGAGCGGAGTCTTGTCGTCGACAGTGCTGAAGCCGGGACACGTATAGGTGCCTGCAGCAACCGCCGCGGCGAACGTCTTGGCCGGCGCACTCTTGATGTCGGTCGCCGGTGCCGCGGTCGCCGGGACCACGTTGCTCCCGGCGGGATCGAACTGCGCGAACTCCAACTCAGGAAGATCCGGCGCCACCGCGATCCCCGGACTCACCGGATCCGCGGCGACCGCAGTACCGGCCGGGCCAACCCCCGCCACCCCGACGAACACCGCCATCCCCACAACCAGCCCAGCCCACTTGGTCCCACCCATGACAACCGCCCCCAGCACATCCCGCCCCGGAACACCTTCTGCAGGGCACGATGATCAAAACCCACAGAAAGTTGTGGTTTGGTTCTGGAGACGGTCAGTGGGGCGCAGTCACGGCGTGAGTTGGCGAAGCAGGTCAGCTGGTGACTTCGGATTGGCTTCGTTCGATGCAGAACTCGTTGCCTTCCGGGTCGAGGAGGGTTACCCAGCCGCGGCCGTCCGGGCGGCGGTGGTCCTCGTGGATGGTGGCGCCGAGGGTGAGGATGCGGTCTACCTCCTCGTCGCGGGTGTGGTCGGTTGGCTGCCAGTCGATGTGGACGCGGTTCTTGACCGTCTTGGCGTCGGGGACCGCGATGAACAGCATCCCGGGGACGGGAGCGGGCGCCTCGACCAGTACTTCGTCGTCGCCGGGCTCGCCGCTGTCGGAGACCGGCCAGCCGGTGACCTTGCTCCAGAAGGTGGCCAGCTCGTAGGGCCGGGCGCTGTCGAACGTCACGTGCCGCAGAATCATGGGCCGAACCCTAGCCGTCGCCGGCGCCCGGCGCCGCTGATTTGCCGACGCGCCGGGACCAGCCGATCACCCCACGAGACCGCGACGAGTTCGCGGCCAAAACGACGGGTTCGAGCTGTCGAAACTGTCCGGGGCCGGGTCTACTGTGCGATCCAACAGGCAATGTCTCGGGCAAGGAGCGAACTGATGGCGTCTCGACTCAACCCCTACATCAGCTTCAACGGGCAGGCGCGGCAAGCGCTGGAGTTCTACAAGGAGGTGTTCGGCGGCGAGCTGGCGATGAACACCTTCGGGGAGTACGGCGCGGACTCGCCGGACGCCGACAAGATCATGCACGGCCAGCTCGAGAGCCCCAGCGGCTACACGCTGATGGGCTCGGACACACCGGAAGGCATGCCCTACAACCCGGGCGAGAACGTCACGATCAGCCTGAGCGGCGACGACAGCGACGAGCTTCGCGGGTACTTCGAGAAGCTGTCCGCGGGCGGCACCGTGGCGGTGCCCCTGGAGAAGCAGATGTGGGGCGACGAGTTCGGCATGCTGGTCGACCAGTTCGGCATCGGCTGGATGGTCAACATCTCTCAACCGCAGACCTGATCTGCGGCTCGGCCTTCGCGCCTGCTCGACACCCGGCAGGCGCAGGACCGGCCTGCGCCGCGCGATAAATGAGTACGGCCCGAACGGTGCCGAGAAGGTCAGTCACGCAGCTTTCGGACCAGCTCGGCTGACTCCTGCACGGGCGTCACCGGTACGCCGTACTGGAACCAGCTGACCAGGTTCTCCACGACCAGTTCGCCCATCGCGTTGCGGGTCGGGATGCTGGCGGAGCCGACATGCGGCAGCAGTACCGCGTTGTCCACCTCCAGCAGGCCCGGATGCACAGCCGGCTCGTTCTCGAACACGTCCAGCCCGGCGCTGAGGATCGTTCGCGAGCGCAACGCCTCCACCAGCGCGGCCTCGTCGACGACGGAACCGCGGGCCACGTTGATCAGGATCCCGTTCGGCCCGAGCGCCTCCAATACCTCCGCATTGACCAGGTGACGGGTCTCGTCGCCGCCCGGAATCACGATCATCAGGATGTCGACGGCGGCAGCCATCTCCACCAGCGTCGGGTAGTAGTGGTAGTTGACGTTCTTCCGGCGACGGTTGTGGTAGGCAACGGATACGCCGAAGGGCTGGACCCGATCCGCGATCGCCTCGCCGATCCGGCCCAGGCCGAGAATGCCCATGGACCGGCCGTGCAGCGTGGCGGAGGTCAGCGGATACGGCCGCTCGTTCCAGGAGCCGGCTCGCAGGTACCGCTCGGCCTGGGGGAGTTCGCGCACCGTCATCAGCAGCAGACCGAGTGCGGTGTCGGCGACCTCGTTGTCCAGCACGCCCGGGGTGTTCGTGACGATCACACCCCGCTCGGCGGCGGCCGCGGCGTCGATCTGGTCGTACCCGACCCCGAAGCTCGCGACCAGCCGCACGGCCGGCAACCGGTCGAGGTACGCGCCGTCGATCGTCGTACCACCGGTGGCGATGGCGGCGATCTCCTTCGCCCGCTCCGCCAGTACCGTGTCCGGGTCGTCGGCCTCCCAGAGCCGGATCACGTCGAAGTGCTCTTCGGCACCGGTCAGCACGGACTTGTTCATCGGACCAGGCATCAGCACGACCGGGCGGGCCATCGGTTCTCCCTGCAGCTCAACGCGACTTTGTCAGGTCAAGCCTATTTCCCGCGCCGGGCACCGGGTGCAAGCAGGTCCGGGCCTCAGGCTGTGCCGGCGGGTTCGAAGCCGGCCAGCATCTCCTCGAGTGCGCGCTGGTCCGGGCCGACCCACGGATCGCGACCGGGAGCCAGCGTGAGCATCTCGATGAACTCGGTCGTCTGCCCGGTGGCCGGAGGAAGGTGGGTGCTGAGGATGACGGCCGGATCCATGTCGACCAGCGGCTGCACCGTGGCGAGGTACCGCTGCTGATCAACGGTGTGGATCCACGGGCTGTCGATAGTGGCCCACAGCCACTGCCCGGCGCGGAGCGCGTCCTGCGGCACGTCCCGCACCTCGCTGCCGCCGGCCAGTTCGGAGGACGGCATGGGCGCGCCGAAGCAGTCGGAGCTGAAGCAGATGCCGGAGCGGTCGTCGTAGAACCCGACGGTCGCGGGGCTGTCGAACAGCGGCGGCCGGAAGGCCCGCAGGGTGCGATCGCCCACGTCGAGCGACTGGCCGGGGTTGAGCAGGTACACCCGGTCCATCGGCAGCGGACGTTCGGTGGACATGATGCCCGCGCCCAGGTAGGTGGTGATCACCTTGGCCTGCGGTGCGGCTTCGAGCAGGTCGAAGAGCGCGCCGGTGTGGTCGCGGTCGGGGTGCGTCAGCCAGATCCAGCGGACGTCCCGCGGATCGAGCACCGTGCCGAGCGCTTCCATGAAGCCGCGGTCGGGCAGGCTCAGCCCGGTGTCGACGACCACCGGTTCGGTTGCCTGCAGCACGAAGGCGTTCACGGCCAGGAAGCCGACACCCGGCACCTCGAGCTGGTCGTTGAGAACGCTGGCGTCACGTCCGATCTGATGAATTTGCATGAGATGGCCCCCCTGGCCGACAAACACCCGTTTAATCGGATGGTCTGCCGCGCCGGGCAGGGTGTCAACAGGTTGGACCGGGCAACCGACCGTGGCCGAGGCACTACCGCGTTTGCCTGTCGCAGGGGTGCCGATGGACAGGCGTGACAAAGCACCGGTCGGCCGCGATCATCGGGGCATGAACTACGACGAGCCGATGACCAGGGACCCGTTGTTCTGGGCCGGGATCGCGATCGGCGTGGCCTTGGGCGTCACTGGTGTGGTGGTGCAGGACCACAGCGGGTGGGACGCCGTCTGGCGGGTGATCCTCTCGACGATCTCCGTCGTCTGGGTCGGGACGGGACTGATCGGCACCTCGGTCCGCGAGTTCTACCGGCATCGGCGGGATCGGCGGGCCGACATCGAGTTGCTGCTGAAGGAAGACGCGGTCCTGAAGGAAACCGAGTAGCGGTCAGAATCTGGCCGCTACCTTCGGCAGGCTGAGGTCATGACTCAGACCAGTGGTGCCAGCCTGCACGCCTACTTCGGATACCGGGACGCCGTCGCCGCCCTGCGGTGGCTCGAGGAGGCGTTCGGGTTCGAGACGACGACGGAGTATCCCGACGACAAGGGCGGGATCATGCACGCCGAGATGCGCCGGGACGACGCGTCGATCACCCTCTTCACCGACGAGCAGCACTACGATCGCCCGGCCCGCAAGGGTGACAGCGTCGGCTACGGCTGCTACGTGGCCCTGGCTTCCGAGGCCGAGGTGGACGAGGTGCACGCCGCCGCGGTGAAGGCCGGCGCCGAGTCGATCTGGACCCCGGACAACACCGAGTGGGGCAACTACCGCTGCCGCGTGGCCGACATCGAGGGCTTCGAATGGACCTTCGGCACCCACCGCCCGGGCCGGCCGACTACCGAATGGTCGGAGGAGTAGGGCGGAATACCCTGCGCCCGGCCGGCCTGCGGGGTTGCTCCTGAAGGGGTAGGTTGCTCGGCATGCCTGCTCTTGGTCCGTTGTATGCGTTGTACGTCCGTCGCCTCCGGGCTCAACTGCAAGGGCGGGCGTTGCCTGAGCACATCGGCGTGGTGATCGACGGGAATCGTCGGTGGGCTCGTGGTCAAGGGCACGCGAACCCGAGCGTCGGGCACCGGTACGGCGCTGAGCATGTCGGCAATCTGCTCGGGTGGTGCGAAACGGCCGGGATCCCGCACGTGACGGTGTTTCTCTGCTCGACCGAGAATCTGGTGAAGCGCGGCGATGCCGAGGTCGCGCACCTGATGCAGGTCACCGAGGACATCCTCGCCAGTCGTCTCTCGCAACCCGGTGGACGCTGGCAGGTGCACATCGCCGGGCTGCTGGATCTCCTGCCGGACAGCACCGCCCGCGCGCTGAAGAACGCGGTGGAGGCGACGAAGGACTGCGACACCGGCAACCACATCACCCTGGCAGTCGGCTACGGCGGTCGCCAGGAGGTCGTCGAGGCGGTCCGCTCGTTGCTCGAATCCGAGTCGGAATCCGGCAACGATCTCAGTGGCCTGGCGGAGACGCTGAGCGCCGACGACATCACCAAGCACCTCTACACGGTGGGACGCCCAGACCCCGACCTGATCATCCGCACCAGCGGCGAGCAACGCATGTCGAACTTCCTCCTCTGGCAGAGCGCGTACTCCGAGCTCTACTTCTGCGAGGCGTACTGGCCCGCCTTCCGGGAGGTCGACTTCCTCCGAGCCCTCCGCTCGTACTCCGACCGCCACCGCCGCCGCGGCGCGTAGTACTGCTACTTCTTCGGGCACCTGTTGTCGGCGAAGTCAGCGACCGAGGTGACCCAGTAGTAGTCGCTGCCGGAGAAGCGCGCGGTCTTGTAGGGCGTTCTCCTGAGGGTAGGTCAGCCGGGAGTCACAGCGTGCCGAGATCCTCGAAGATCAAGGCGGTGCGGGTGCCGAGGACTTCGGGGATGGCTTGGAGCTTCTCCAGGACCACTCGGCGCAGGCCCTCGTTGTCGGGGGCGCGGACCAGGAGGATGGCGTCGAAGTCGCCGCCGACCAGGGCCATGTGCTTGACCTCGGGGATGGCCTGGAGTTGTTCGCGGAGCGCTCGCCAGGAGCTCTGGCGGAGACTCAGCGTGACGTACGCCGACGTCGCCAGGCCCAGCTTCAGCGGGTCGACAGTGGCGGTGAAGCCGGTGATCACGCCGGTGCTGGTGAGTCGTTCGACCCGGGCGTAGGCGTTCGCGCGGGAGATGTGGACCTGGTCGGCCAGGGCCCGGATCGACAGCCGGCCGTCCCGGGTCAGGGCGGCCACGATCTGCTGGTCGATCTCGTCGAGGGCCGGAGTGGCTGCCATCTGTCCAGGTTCGGCCGCGCCGACCATCATGTCGTCGGACATTCTGCTCCCTGAAGTGGACCGTTCAGACCATCGGTCCAGGGATTCTGCCAGCTATGGATCCGAATGGCCAGAAGTATGACGATGAGGCATCCGTCCGTCTTCTGTGCAGGAGGCTCCAGTGAATGAGCGAAGCGAGTTCATCATCAGGTGCGGCGCGCTTCGTGTCTCATCGGCGCCCGGAGCGAAGCGAGGACGTCGATGAGCACCGTCGAGGAGCGTTTGCTGCCCTCCGCCGAACCAGTCCGGCTGATCGACGAGCACGGCGTGGCGCACGACAACCCGCAGTACGGGATGCCGGCCGCGGACGTCCTGGTCGACGGCTATGCACAGTTGGTGGTGGGCCGCAGGATCAACGACCAGGCCAGCGCGCTCGTCCGGCAGGGACGGCTGGCGGTCTACCCGTCGTCGCACGGCCAGGAGGCCTGCCAGATCGCCGCCACGATGGTGCTGGGCGAGCAGGACTGGCTCTTCCCGACGTACCGCGACACGGTCTCCATCATCAGCCGCGGCGTCGACCCGATCGAGACGCTGACGCTGCTGCGCGGTGACTGGCACTCCGGGTACGACCCGTACGAGCACAACGTGGCGCCGCAGGCCACGCCGCTGGCGACGCAGTTGATCCACGCTGTCGGAGTCGCGCATGCTGCGCGGCTGAAGGGCGAGGACACCGTGGTGATGGCGCTGTGCGGTGACGGCGCGACCAGTGAGGGCGACTTCCACGAGGCGCTGAACTTCGCCGCCGTGTTCAAGGCGCCGGTGGTCTTCTTCATCCAGAACAACGAGTACGCGATCTCCGTGCCGCTCGCCCGGCAGACCGTCGCGCCATCCCTTGCGCACAAGGGCATCGGGTACGGCGTACCGGGTGAGCGCACTGATGGCAACGACCTCGCCGGGCTGCTCGCAGTACTGGGTGAGGCGGTTGCCAAGGCTCGGGCCGGGGAGGGGCCGCAACTCGTCGAGGCGCACACGTATCGCGTGCAGGCGCACACCAACGCCGACGACGCGACCCGCTACCGCCCGGACGACGAGGTCACGCCCTGGCTCGAGCGCGATCCGATCAAGCGGCTGGACGCCTACCTGTCGTCCCAGGGTCTGTTGGACGACGCTCACCGTGCGGAGGCAGCGGCCGACGCCGACAAGATCGCGACGGTACTGCGGGACGGGCTGATGCCGGAGCCCTCGCCGGATCCGGCCGAGCTGTTCGAACACCTCTACGCGGTGCAGACGCCGCAACTGAAGGAGCAGGCGGCGTTCCTGCAGGACGAGCTCGCGCGAGAGGAGGCCTGACCATGACGCACCAGAAACTGAGCATGGCCCAGGCGCTGAACCAGGCGCTGCGCGACGCGATGAAGGCCGACGACACCGTGCTGATGTTCGGCGAGGACGTTGGCGCGCTCGGTGGCGTCTTCCGGATCACCGACGGGCTGACCGCGGAGTTCGGCGAGGACCGCTGCTTCGACACCCCGCTGGCCGAGGCCGGTATCGTCGGGATGGCCGTCGGGCTGGCGATGAACGGGATGCGGCCGGTCGTCGAGATGCAGTTCGACGCGTTCGGCTACCCGGCGTTCGAGCAGGTCGTCAGCCATGTGGCGAAGATGCGGAACCGGACCCGCGGCAGGATCACGCTGCCGATGGTGATCCGGATGCCGTACGCCGGTGGGATCGGTGGCGTCGAGCATCACTGCGACTCGTCCGAGTCGTACTACGCGCACACTCCCGGGCTGACGGTCGTCGCCCCGTCGACCGTTGCCGACGCGTACACGTTGTTGCGTAGGGCAATCGAGTTCCCGGACCCGGTGATCTTCATGGAGCCGAAGAAGCTCTACTGGGCCAAGGAGGAAGTCGATCTGACCGAGGACCGGCCGGGGATCGGGCAGGCCGTCGTACGGCGTGAGGGTGGTGACGCGACGCTGATCGCGTACGGGCCGTCGGTGCCGATCGCGCTGGAGGCCGCCGAGGCTGCCGCCGCCGAAGGACGTCAGTTGCAGGTGGTGGATCTGCGGTCGATCGTGCCGTTCGACGACGAGACGGTGTGCGCGGCGGTTCGTAGTACTGGGCGGGCTGTGGTGGTGGCGGAGGCGAGCGGGTTCGCGAGCGTGTCGTCGGAGATCGTTGCCCGGGTCACCGAACGGTGTTTCCACTCGCTGGCGGCGCCGATCCGGCGGGTGACCGGGTTCGACATCCCGTATCCGCCGCCGAAGCTGGAGCGGCACCAGTTGCCGGGCGTGGACCGGATTCTCGACGCGGTCGACGATCTTCAGTGGGAGGACTCGTGAGCACGCAGACCTTCCTGCTGCCGGATCTCGGGGAAGGACTGACCGAGGCGGAGATCGTCCGGTGGCTGGTTGCCGTCGGCGACGTCGTGGCGGTGGACGCGCCGGTCGCGGAGGTGGAGACGGCGAAGTCGATCGTCGAGGTGCCGTCGCCGTACGCCGGGGTGGTCGCCGAGTTGCACGGCGTCGAGGGCGGCACGGTCGACGTCGGCAAGCCCCTCATCACGATCGGCCAGCCGGCCGCGGAAACCTACCGCGAGGAAGAAGAGGCCGGCTCCGGCAACGTCCTGATCGGCTATGGCACTCCCGAAACAGCAAACTCCGGCCGCCGCCGCAAAACCCGCGGTACTGCCAACGCTGCCGCGACGCCGCGCCCAGAGGAGCCCGCGCAGGTGCCCAGCAGTTCACTACGAACCGAGTCACCTGCGGCGCCGATCAGGTGTGCGGTGCCGCTGGTGATCTCGCCGCTGGTGCGGCGGATGGCGCGCGACGCGCGGGTGGACCTGCGTGCCGTCAACGGGTCGGGGGCCGGCGGGCTGATCACCCGGCGAGACGTCGAGCAGGCGATCGCCGCCGCGGCCTCGCCAGCGGGGTTGGATGCGGGGCAGCGTTCTTCGCCTGTCGCGGCTGATTCGCGGACTGGGTTGAAGGAGTTGCGGCGGGAGCCCATGAGTGGGTTCCGGAAGGTGGTTGCGGCGACGTTGGCTCGGAGTCGGGCGGAGATTCCGGAGGCGACGACCTGGGTGGACGTGGATGCGACCGCGTTGATCGAGTTGCGGGAGTCGTTGCGGACGGCAACGGACTCCGGGCCTGGGTTGCTGGCTTTGATGGCTCGGTTCGTGGTCGCCGGGTTGCGGAAGTATCCGGAACTGAACGGGTTCGTCGATACCGAGCGCGAGGAACTTGTCCAGTACGACGGGGTGAATCTCGGGCTGGCGGCTCAGACTGAGCGGGGACTGGTGGTGCCGGCTGTGGTGAACGCGCATCAGTTGACCGCGCGTGGGCTGGATGCGGAGATCCGGCGGCTGACTGCCTCGGCACGCGACGGGCGGCTGACGGCGGCGGAGCTGTCGTGCGGGTCGTTCACGCTGAACAACTACGGCAGCTTCGGTGTCGACGGCAGTGCGGCGATCATCAATCATCCGCAGGTGGCGATTCTGGGCGTCGGCAGGATCATCGATCGGCCGTGGGTCGTTGACGGTGAGCTGGCGATCCGCAAGCTCACGCAACTTTCTCTCGTCTTCGACCATCGAGTCTGCGACGGCGGCACCGCGGCCGGCTTCCTGCGCTTCGTCGCGAACGCCTTCGAGTCCCCGGGCTCAGCCTTCGCCGATCTGTAGCGACTCAGACACTAGGAGAGTTGGCGCGGGCGGAGGCCGATCAGGATGGCGCGGAGGCCGGTCTGGAAGCGCGCTTCGGGGCCGGACAGGTCCTCGCGGCTGAGGTAGGCGGTGAGGGTGGCCGGGCCGACGCCGAGTTGGTCGCCGGCGGCAGACGCCCACTCGTGCTCGGACAGTCCGCTGCGGCGGACTGTCGCGCTCCACGCTGCGTCCGTCACCGCGGCACCTATCACGTAGTGGAAGACGGCCGACACCGCCGCATC
Organism: Kribbella sancticallisti; assembly: GCF_039530625.1. Taxonomy (NCBI): domain Bacteria; kingdom Bacillati; phylum Actinomycetota; class Actinomycetes; order Propionibacteriales; family Kribbellaceae; genus Kribbella; species Kribbella sancticallisti. The sequence goes on from NZ_BAAAOS010000006.1 coordinate 235,892, forward strand.
CAGATAGACCCCCTTGAACCCGGCAGAACTGAGGATCGTCAGCACCCGTTCCGCGTACGCCTGGTAGTTCGGCCCCAGCCCCGCATGGCTCGCCATCAACTGAGCCGCCCACGGATGCTCAGCCAGTACTGCGTACGCAGCGCGCGCGAGCACCGTCAACTGGTCCCGCCAGTCGCCCTCCTCCGCCGGCACCAGCGCCCCGGCAAGCACAGCATCGACCGCGAGTTCGAGCAGGTCGTTCTTGTTCGCCACCCGCCAGTAGAGCGCCGACGTGGCCGCAGTCCCGAGCTCGGCGGCCATCCTCCGCATCGACAGCTTCTCCAGCCCGTCCCGGTCGAGCATGTCGATCGCGGTCCGGACGATGTCCTCGCGGCTCAGCGGCGCCCGGGTCCCGCCTGGCTCCGTCCGCAACCAGACCGACCCCAGCACTGTCTTCTCGTCCGCTTCACGCGCCATTCGGCGAAGCCTAGTGATACGTCGTTCCAGAACCAAATACGTTGTATTAGTTGCCTCGATCATCTGGTGGTCGCGTCCAGATTCGAGCCGTTCTGCCGCGCCGGCCGCTACTCAGAGCACCCGGACCGGTGCTGCCTTGTCTTTTTTAGGGCGTATTCGGCGAGTCTTGGCCGTGCGGCTTGCCTGGGAGGTAGCGCGCCCGCCAGAATGCCGAGGGCGTTGTCTCGTCGGGGGCGACAGCAACGCATCAAGGGGTCGGGGTGGTCGGTCCGGGCAAGAGTTGTGGGGTGACCGCCGGCCGACAACATCGCTGGTCATGGACCGGCACGACAGGTGGGAAATTCTGTGAACGACGTATCGAAGGCAACGCGACTGCGGCATGCCCTGAAGGCGGCGAGCTCGCGTGGCGTCACCTTGCTGGGTGGAGCAGGTGCAGTCGTCCTCGCCCTGGGCGGCGTGACCGTGCTGATGGCCCCGTCGGCGTCCGCCGATGGCGCGATCATCGACGGCAATCCGAAGTGTGAGAATGTCCTTCCCGGCTCGACCCCGGTGACGTTCGATCCGCCGAACCCGGGGTCGGAGTCCGAGGGACCGTTCACGGTGGTCATGGCTGTTCGGACCCTCGCGGTCGACGACCCTGAGCATGCCGGCGAGCAGACCGGCAGCCAGGTGGTGGACTTCACCGCCACCGGCGGCCCCGTGCTGGGCGTCATCGTGAAGGGCGGCCCGGCCGCGAACTTTTACAACTACAGCCCGGCGGGCGTGCAGCTTGGCACTTCGCTGCACACCCCGGTCAACCAGAACACCGGCAAGTTCTACGGTCTGAGCCACGTCAGCTTCTGCTTCGGCCAGTCGACGCCGACGCCGACGCCGACGCCGTCCGAGACCCCGACCCAGACGCCGTCGGAGACCCCGTCCGAGACGCCGAGCGAGACTCCGTCGGAGACGCCGTCCGAGACTCCCTCGGAGACGCCGTCCGAGACGCCGTCGGAGACCCCCAGCGAGACTCCGTCCGAGACTCCCTCGGAAACGCCGAGCGAGACCCCGAGCGAGACGCCGTCGGAGACCCCGAGCGAGACTCCGTCCGAAACGCCGTCAGAGACGCCGAGCGAGACGCCGTCGGAGACTCCCAGCGAGACTCCCTCGGAGACCCCCAGCGAGACTCCGTCCGAGACCCCCAGCGAGACTCCGTCCGAGACTCCTTCGGAAACGCCGAGCGAGACTCCCTCGGAGACACCGAGCCAGACGCCGTCCGAGTCGCCCACGCAGTCGCCGTCCCAGACCCCGACTCTGACTCCGACGGCTACGCCGACCACTTCCTCTCCGGTGGTCGTCCCGACCGAGATCGACGCCGGTCTGTCCGGTGGGCAGCAGCTGTCCAACGCGTCGGCGAGCACCAGCTCCCAGAGCATCTGGGGTGCCGCATTGCTGGCCATCGGCGGTCTGCTGATGGCTGCCGCTGTCCTGAAGGCCCGACTGCGTCGCGGTAGCCACGCTGCCTGACATGCCCGGTAGGCGCCGTCACCAGGACCGCTCTCGTTCACCTCGGTGGACCGGAGCGATCCTGGTGGTCGGCGCCGCTCTGGTTCTGTTCGGCGGCTACCTGCAGTTCAGGGGTGACAACTCAGCCGCCGACCAGGCTGGGCCGCAGACCCAGCAGACTCCGGCGGCAACGGCTCCTTCTTCACAGCCCGTCAAGCCGGCCCCGTCGGCACCCACAGCCGGTACCTCCGGTACGCCGACCGCCACGCCGAGCAAGCGCGGTACCGAATCCTCCGAGCCGACGGCAACGGCTGGCAAGCCCGCGAAATCGGGCACTCCCGTACGGGTGACCGTTCCCCGGCTCGGTGTCTCTGCCCGGGTGCTCGGGATCCGTGCCCGCGGCGGCGCGTTGATTCCGCCGGCCAACCCGCGGCTCGTCGGCTGGTGGTCCGAAGGCGCTCGCCCGGGAGCCTCGAAGGGCTCGGCGATCATCACCGGGCACACCGTGCACACCGGCGGCGGCGCCTTCGACGATCTCGACCAGATGCGGGCCGGCGATGTGGTGAAGGTGACCACCGCCAAAGGCACGCTCAACTACTCCGTCATAGGTGTCGCGGTGTATCGCCGGGGAGCCCTGGCGAAGCAGGCCCCGCGCCTGTTCGACCAAGGCGTGGCCGGCCGACTGGTGCTCGTGACGTGCGAGGACTGGGACGGCACGAAGTACCTCAGCAACGCGGTCGTGATCGCCAAGCCGGTCGTCGCCTGACCCCGGACAAACGAATGGCCGGTCCCCGTGGGACCGGCCATTCGCGGACCACCGGCTAGTTGTTGATCTGGGTCTGCAGAGCGGAGGCGTAGGACGCGACCTCCGCGTAGACGCCCGGGTTGCCGGCGTCGGCGCAGCCGATACCCCACGAGACGACACCGAAGAGCCGGCCGTTCAGGACCAACGGACCGCCGGAGTCACCCTGGCAGGAGTCCTTGCCGCCGGCCTTGTAACCGGCGCAGATCTCGCCGTTGGCGACGTAGCCGTAGTTCGCGTACACCTGACCGCAGTACGAGTCGCCGAGGACCGGGACGAGCACCTTCTGCAGGCGGTTCGCCGGGCCGGTGCCCTCGGTGTTGCCGTACCCGTAGGTGGTCGGCTGGGCGCCGACGACGTCCGCGGCGCGGCTGGTCTCCAGCGGCAGCGTGGCGACGCCGGTGAACGGCGTGGCCAGGGTCAGCACGGCCACGTCGTGGCCGTTCGCCTGGCCGTACAGCGGGTCCTTCCAGATCTTGGAGATCTTCGAGGTCCTGCCGCCGGTGCTCGAGTTGAGGTCGTCGCGACCCTGGATCGCCGTGTAAGTGCTGATCGGCTGGGTGACGCAGTGGGCCGCGGTGACGATCTTGTTCGCCTTCACCAGCGTCGCGCCGCAGTACTGGTCGACCGGGGACGAGGAGCGGCTGTTGTTCAGCGCGATCATCCACGGCACCTGCGCGGTGCTGGCCAACGTACCGCCGACGATGTTGGTGGTCGGCGGGGCCTGCCGCGCCTCGGCGGTACCGATCGCGCCGGCTGACGCGACGGCGACCATCGCCGCGACGAGAACCGCGCGGGCGTACTTGAGCTTTCCTGCCATGCCTCACACTCCAGGGTGTCTCGGGCCGCGAATGGGCGGAGCGGCCGTATGCGGAGAAGAGTTAAACGAACACGCTCGGTAGCGCAAGCGGTTTCCGGGGGCACATCGGTGACGGCGCAGTCCTGTGTCATGGACTTAAGTCGCACCGGCGGGGACCTCGGACGGACGAATCCGGCGGCGCGACGGCGAAAACTCAGGTTCCATGAGCGAGCACAGCACCGATCCCGCGTCGCCCGGGCGGATCAACCGGGCCCAGTTCCTCCATCGAGCCGCCGCCCTCGGCGTCCTCGCCGCCGCCGGCCCGGCGCTCCCCGCCGCAGCAGCCGGTACTACGCCCGCCCCTGTCGCGCCCCTAGGTCGAGGGCTTGCGTTCAAAGGAGTCGCGTACGACGTCGGGACCGGGTTCCTCGGGGACGACAGCCGCATCCGGTGGAACCGGGAGTTGATGCGCGGGGAGATCCGGGCGATCCACGATCGGCTGCACGCGAACTGGGTCAGCATCTACGGCAGCGACGTCCAGCGGCTCGCCGACACGGCCGAGGAGGCGCTGCGGCGGGGTCTGAAGGTGTCGCTCCAGCCGCGAGCGTTCGACCAGCCCCAGGTGGACGCGCTGGAGCACCTTCGCCAGACAGCCGCCAACGCAGAACGGCTGCGGCGCCGTTACGCGCCAAGCCCCGCGGACGATCACGAGACCGTCGCGCCGGAGGTGATCCTGGCGATCGGCTGCGAGTTCATGTTGTTCACGCCGGGCATCGTGCCGGGGGCGAACTTCTTCGAGCGGGTCGACTATCTGACCAAGGGCGAGTTCGACCTGGCCGAACTGCAGCGCAAGCTGCACGTCTACGTGGCGAAGGCGGTCAAGGTTGCTCGGGGCAACTTCAACGGCAGGATCACCTACGGCGCCGCCTCGGATCTCGAGCAGATCGACTGGTCGCTGTTCGACATCGTCGGGCTGGACTACTACTCGTACCACGAGGATCGGGCCGCTCACACGAAGGAACTGAAGCCGTTCCGGCGGTGGGGGAAGCCGATCATGATTCTGGAGTTCGGCTGCTGCACCTTCACGGGAGCACCCGAGCTCGGGGGAATGGGTTGGGACATCGTGGACTACGAGAAGGACCCGCCGGAGATCAAGGAGGGGTACTTCCGGGACGAGGCCGAGCAGGCGCGGCATCTGCGAACCATGCTCGAGGTGTTCGCCGACGAGGGGTTCCTCGGCGCGTCGCCGTACACGTTCATCTCGCCGGACGCGCCGCATCGCCGGCAGCGTAGGTACGACGAGGACATCGCCGCCTTCAGTCTGTGCAAGGTGATCCGAGACCGGCCGGCCGATCCCGGATCGCCTTACCGCTG
>NZ_BAAAOS010000007.1:0-95181 GCF_039530625.1 Kribbella sancticallisti
CGGCCAGAGGAACTCGTTCCACGGCCCGATGAAGGTCACCAGGACCCCGGTCAGCAAGGCCGGCCGCACCAGCGGGATCGCGATCCGCCACAGCGTGTTCAACTCGTCCGCGCCGTCGATCCGGGCGGCGTCGAACAATTCCTGGGGTAGTTGCAGGAAGTACTGGCGGAAGATGAAGACCGCTGTCGAGTTGATCGCGAACGGCGCGATCATGCCGAGGTAGGAGTCGGCCAGCCCGTAGCTGCGCACGACCATCACGTACAGCGGGATGGTCAGCAACTGGAACGGGACCACCTGGACCAGCAGCATCAGGTTGAACACCGAACCCCGGCCCCGGAACTGCAACCGGGCCAAGGCGTAGCCGGTCAGGACACCGAAGACCATCGTGCCGAGGATGACCCCGCCCGTGAAGATCCCCGAGTTCAGCAAGGACTTGCCCAGGCTGATGGCCTCGTCGATCTCCGAGTAGTTCTCCAGTGTCAGGTTGCCCGGTGACGGAAAGGCGCCCTTGACCGTCGGGTCCGGCTCGGCCTGCAGCGAACCGATCAGCATGTAATAGAAGGGGAACAGGAAGAGGAACGCGCCGACGAGCAGAGCCAGGAACCGCCACGGAATCCTCATTAGTCCTCCCTCCCCACGAACCGGCGTTCGATGAGTGCGAGCAGCAGCACACCGATCACCAGCAGGACACCGATCGCCGAGCCGATGTCCGGGTTGCCCTGCTCGATGCCGCGCTGGTACATGATCAGCACCGGCGACGCAGAGGCCCCGTCAGGGCCGCCGCCACCGGTGAGCAGATACGGCTCGGTGAACAGGTTCGCCCCCGTCACCGTCGCCAGCAGCACCACCAGCGTGGTGGCCGGGCGGACGCCGGGCACGGTGACGTTCCAGAACGACTTCACCCGCCCGGCGCCATCCATCGCGGCCGCCTCGTAGAGATCCTTCGACACGTTCTGCAACGCCGCCAGGTAGAGCAGGATGAAGAAGCCCAACTGTTTCCAGGTCACATAGATCGCCACCGTCGGCATCGCGAGATTCGAATTGACCAGCCAGGACGGATCCGGGGCGAGCGGGCCGAGCACGGTGTTGACCAGCCCGTTCGAGTTGAACAAGAACAACCAGACCCCGACCACAGCGACGCTCGCCGCGACATACGGCACGTAGTAGCTGACCCGGAAGAACGTCCGCCACCTGATCGCGCTGTTCAACGCGTACGCCAGCAGCAGCGACAACACCACCGTCAATGGCACATTGATCAGCAAGAAGATGCCCACGTTCACGAACGACCGGCGCACCGCCGGATCGGACAGGACCGCGGCATAGTTCTCCAAGCCGACGAACGGCCGCTCCACCACCGCACCGGGCGCGGTGAAGAAATAGTCGTGGAACGACATGTAGACCGCGAACCCCAACGGGTAGGCGAAGATCGCCGCCAGGAACACCACGTACGGGGTGACGAACGCGGTACCGATCGGCTGTTTACCCAGTACCGCGCCCAGCACCCCTCGGCGCTGGCTCATGACTGCGCAGCGAGCTGATCGACCTTCTGGGCGGCTCCGTCGAGGGCTGCGCCCGGGTCTTCCTGGCCGAAGATCACGGACTTGGAGTACGCGTCACGGAAGGTCTGCCAGATGGTGATCGAGTTCGGCACGTTCGGCACCTCGACGGTGCGTGCGGCCTGGTCGGCGAACTGCTGGTAGTCGGTGTTCTTGGCGAAGTACTCCGGGTAGCTGCCGGCCACGTCGTTCCGCAGCGGCATCTGACCGGTGGCCTCCAGCAACTTGCCGTCCTGCTCCTTGCTGGTCGCGAACTTGAGCACGTCCCACGCGGTTCCGCGGTTCTTGCACGCCGAGTACATCGCGACGTTCTTCGCGTCACTGAAGGTGTAGGTCTCCGCCGCGGGCTTACCGGCCGAGGTCGGCACCGGTACGGCGCCCCACTCGACCTTGCCCTTGTACGTCGCGATCGCCCAGGGGCCGACGATCGCCATCGCGGCGGTGCCGTCGACGAACGAGTCACCCGTGTACTTCTCCTGCGACGCCAGCTTCTCGGCGTACATCGTGCGCCAGAACCCGGCGACCTTCTTGCCCTCCTCGGAGGTGAACTGGGACTTGCCGTCCTCGACCAACTGCTTACCACCGGTCTCGGCCGCGAACAACGGATAGAAATCGAACCACGACTGGTAGAACTCGTTGCTCGGCGCCGGGTAGATCGCGAACTTCGCGGCCTTGGACGCGACCAGCTTGCGCGACGCCGCCAAGAACTCCTCATACGTCGCCAACGGCGGCTTCGCCGCGTCGATCCCCGCCTTGGCGAAGGCCGTCTTGTTGTAGAAGATCATCACCGGATTGGCCTTCCACGGCATCTGGTAATACTTACCGTCGGTCGACCTGTACTGCTCCGCGACCTTCCCGCTGCGCTCCTCGACGTACGACTTACCGTCCCCGAAACCGTCGAGCGCCACCAGGCCACCCTGCTTCTGAAACTGCGACACCGACGCCGGCGAGGTGTTGAAGATCAGACACGGCGCATTACCCGCGGTGATCGCCGCGCCGATCACCTCTTCGGAGCTCTTACCGGTCGGGATCTCCTGCGCGGTCACCTTCTGATCCGCATGCGCCGCGTTCCAGGCCGCGACCATCTGCTTGCCCCAGGCCACTTCCTCCTTGTTGTTCGACATCCAGATGGTGATCTCGCCCTTGGCCTGGGCGGCGGCGTCCGAGCTGCCGCCGTCACCGCTGTCGCCGCAGGCGGTCGCAGTACCGGCCAGGCCGAAGGCCAACAGGGTGGCCATTACCTTGCGTTTCATGTCTCCTCCAACAAAGGGGTGGCGGTGGACCGCCGGATGATCAGACGAGCGGGCGGCAACTCGACATCGGGGACGTCGACGTCACCGTCGCCGTCGATGAGTTGGTTCAGGGTTTCCGCGGCGGCCTCGCCGAAGCGGTAGGGATCGGCCCGCACGGTGGTCAGGCCGGGATGGACGAACTCGGCGAGCTCGCTGTCGTCGAAGCCGGCGATGCTGAGGTCGTCGGGCACGGTGAGGCCGGCCTGCTGGGCGGCACCGAGACCGGCGATGGCCATCCGGTCGTTGGCGTAGACGATCGCGGTCGGGCGCTCGGGCAGCGCCAGCAGCCGCCGGGTCGCCTCGATCCCGCCCGCCGCGGTGAAGTCGCTGGACTCGACCGCGACCGGCTCCAGGCCGGCGGCCGCGAGGGCGGAGACGAAGGCGGCGGAACGGGCCGTCGCGTGGACGAAGGCCGGCGGACCAGCCACGTGCGCGATCCGGCGGTGGCCGAGCTCGAGCAGGTGCTCGACGACGGCGATCGTGCCCGGCCGGTCGTCGAGACAGACCGCGGGGAACGGCGACGATCCCTCCGGCCGGTTGAGGGTCACCGCGGGCAGGCCCAGCGAGGTGAGCAGCTCGATCCGGGGGTCCTCGTGCCGCAGGTCGGACAGGAAGACGCCGTCCACGCGGCCGTCCTGGGCCAGCCGGCGATAGCCGGCCGCCTCGTCCTTGCCGGCGGTGACCACCTGCAGGACCAGCGCCTGGCCGCGGTGTGCGAGCACGCTCTCGACGCCGGCGATGAAAGCCGGGAAGAACGGGTCCGAGGACAGCACCTCGGGGTCCCTGGTGATGACGAGCCCGAGCGCGAAGGCCTTGGAGACCGACAGCGAGCGGGCCCGGTTGCTCGGCCGCCAGCCGAGGTCGTCGGCAGCCGCCAGGATCCGGTCGACGGTCGTCTGGGCCAGTCCGGGACGCCCGTTCAACGCGAACGAGACAGCACCCTTGGACACGCCTGCCCGGGTCGCCACATCCGCGATCGTCGGCCGTTCTTTGCTCATCGAGGTCCTTGATCTGAGGGTTTAAACCGGTTTAGCCAGCTACTAAACCGGTCCAAACCCTCGCCGTCAAGACCTCAGCTCTCCCTGCGCAGTAACGCGCCGATGAGGCGATTCCGCGCACTCGTTTGCAGATTTGCTTGACGGGAGGTGGACGGCGGCGCTTCACTGGGGCAGCGACGCACCCAGCCGGTAGTGACCTCGTTCCGAGTCCGGTCTTCAGGCGCCAGGGCGACAGCCCGAGGCGGGGTAGGCGTCCCCGGGACCGATGGAGCCAATCGTGTCCAAAGTCTTCTCCACCCGCCCCCTCCTGGTCGCCGCTGTCGCGGCAACCGCCGCCGCTGTGCTCGCGGTGGTCAACCACAACCCCGCCGAGGCAGCCGTCACGCTGCCGCCGGTCCACGCCGGCTTCGACTACCAGCTCGACGGCCCCTACACCCCGCCGGACGGCGTACAGGTCGTCAGCCGGGACCGTACGGCGCCGCCCGCGGCTGGGCTCTACAACATCTGCTACGTCAACGCCTTCCAGGTGCAGCCTGGTGAGCAGGACGAGTGGGATCCGGATCTCCTGCTCCGCGACGCCCAAGGCAACCTGGTGATCGACGAGGACTGGGGCGAACCCCTGCTCGACATCCGTCCGGGCAAGGCCGAACGCGTCGCCGCCACGGTGAACGGCTGGATCGACGGCTGCGCGGACTCCGGCTACCAGGCGATCGAGCCGGACAACTACGACAGCTTCAGCCGTTCCAAGGATCTGCTGACCACCGCCGACGCCAAGGCGTTCCTCACGCTGCTCGCGGAGCACGCCCATCAGCGGGGACTCGCGATCGGGCAGAAGAACACCGTCGAACTGGCCGGTGACCGCGAGGCGATCGGTCTCGACTTCGCCGTCGCCGAACAGTGCGGCGAGTACGACGAATGCGGTCAGTACGTCGACGCCTTCGGCGACAACGTGCTCGTGATCGAGTACACCGACGAGGGGCTGAGCACCGCCTGTGCTGGTTACGGCGATCGGCTCAGCATCGTCCGCCGGGATGTGGACGTCTCCACTCCGGGCAGCAGCGGCTACGTACGCAAGACCTGCTGATCCACCCTTCTCACCCTCGGCTTTAGGGGTATGCCATGTCTTCACCATCCCGTCGCGACCTCCTTCGCGCAGCAGCAGTCCTGGCCGCCGCCGGCACCCTCGGCGGCTGTGGAAAGTCCGGCGACGAGGAAGCCGGTGGCGTCGTCACCGTCGACCTCTGGCACGGGCAGACGGATACCGGCAAGGCGGCGATCGATGCCTTGATCAAGCAGTTCAACGACACCCATCCGCTGATCAAGGTCGTCGGTGGCGGTGGTGGAGTGACGGCGGACAGCATGCTGCAGTAGGTCACCGCGGGCCTGGCTGCGGGGTCCTTCCCGGATGTCGCGTACATCTTCGGGTCGGACCTCGCCAGCATGACCCGCAGCCCGCAGGTGGCCGACCTGTCCTCGTCCATGGACCTGAAGGACTACTGGCCGGCCGCCCGCGACGCGGTGACCGTCAACGGGAAGGTCCGAGCCGCGCCTGCCCTGCTGGACTCGCTCTGCGTTGTCTACAACAAGAAACTGTTCGCCGCGGCCGGTCTGCCCGAGCCGAAGGCGGGTTGGACGTGGGACGAATACGTCACCACGGCCCAGAAGCTGACCAACCCGGCCAAGGGTGTCTTCGGCACCGGCTGGCCCGGAGTCGGTGACGAGGACACGGTCTGGCGGCTCTGGCCGATGATCTGGGACCTCGGCGGCGACGTGGTCAGCGAGGACGGCAAGACGGTGGCCTTCGACAAGGTCGGCGAGCAGGCTCTCGAGACCCTCGACCGGCTCCGCACCGACAAGTCCCTCTACGTCGACCCGAAGCCAGGCGGCGAGCAGCTCTACCAGGTCTTCCTCGGCGGCCGGATGGGGATGGTTGCCACCGGCCCCTGGCAGCTTCCGGACGTCATCGACAAAGGGCTCGACTACGGCGTCGTCCCGCTCCCGTCCTACTCGGGCAAGGGCGGAACGATCTCCGGCCCCGACACGTGGACCGTCTTCGAGAACGGCAAGGCGCGGGTGAAGGCCGCCACCGAGTTCGTCAGCTGGCTCTCGCAGCCTCAGCAGGACGTCCGCTGGGACATCGAAGGCGGCAGCCTGCCGCTCAGTACGACCACAGCGGCACTGCCTGAATGGAAGAAGCACGCCACCGGCACTGCGGGCCTGCAGGTCTTCGTGGATGCGTTGGAAACCGCCCGGGTCCGGCCGACGATCACGGCGTACCCGAAGATCTCCCAGCAGCTCGGGGAGGCGATCGTCGCCGTACTGCTCGGCAAGAAGTCCCCCGGTGACGCGCTCAGGCAGTGCGTCGAGCAGTCCAACGCCATCCTGGCTGTGCCCAGCTGATGGCGTCGCGGCGGCGTACTCGGGGTGAAGGGCTTACTGCGTGGGCTTTCGTCAGTCCCTCGGTGCTGATCATCCTCGGCCTGAGTGTCGTGCCGGTCCTGTGGTCGTTGCTGTTGTCCTTCCAGGCCAACGACCTGGTCTCCCCGAGCACGTGGGTGGGGCTGGACAACTATCGCGCGCTGTCCGCTGATCCGGCCTTCGGTTCGGCCGTCGAGCACACGCTGATCTACGCCGCGCTGTATGTGCCTCTCAGCGTCGCGGGAGGGCTGGCGTTCGCGCTGATGCTGGACCGGCCGATCCGGTTCATCAGCGTCTACCGGACGCTGGTGTTCGTGCCGTTCGTGGTGTCGGCGGCCGCGCAGGGGGTGCTGTTCTCCTTCGTGCTCGACCCGGAGTTCGGCGCGGCGAACTCGGTACTGCACCAGCTCGGGCTGCCCGCCCAGGGTTTCTTCGGCGATCCTTCGCAGGCCCTCTATCTCCTGGTGGCGATCTCGTTGTGGAGTGGGACCGGTTTCTGCGTGATCGTCTATCTGGCCGCTCTGCAAGGCGTCCCGGCCGAACTGGTCGAGGCCGCGCGGATCGACGGCGCCGGGCGGACCTCGGTACTGCGGCACGTCGTGCTCCCGACGCTGACACCGGTGACGATCTTCCTGGTGCTCTTCCAGACGATCAACGCACTGCAGGTGTTCGACCTGGTCTTCGTCACTACCAAGGGAGGACCGCTCGGGTCGACGACGGTGATCGTTTACTTCATCTGGGAGAAGGCGTTCAAGTCGTTCACCGCGGGGTACAGCGCTGCCGCCGCCTATGCGTTGGCGGCCGCGTTGCTGGTGATCGGGGTGACGCTGCAGCTGTACCAGCGTTGCCGGACCGGAAAGGCGGCCGCATGAGACGACTCCCCTTCAGCCCGTGGCATCTGGTGCTGGCACCGCTCACGGCGCTGTTCGCGCTGCCGCTGATCTGGTTGCTGGTCAGTTCGGTGATGAGCAACGCCGAGATCAACCGGTTCCCGCCGGCGCTGATCCCGGACGGCATCAAGCTCGACGGCTACCGGTTCGTGCTCGGGAACGCCCTGTTCCCGCGCTGGTTCCTCAACTCGCTGATCGTCTCGGCGGTCGCGGTGACGGCCAACCTGGCGCTCGGGTCGCTCGGCGGCTACGCCTTCGCGCGGATGCGGTTCGCCGGGTCGAGGCTGCTGCTCGGTCTGATGCTGGCGACGATGGTGATCCCGTTCCAGCTGACGATGATCCCGACCTTCCTGGTGATGAAGCAGCTCGGGTTGATCGACACGCTCGGGGCGCTGATCATCCCGTCGCTGGTGACACCGTTCTCCGTGTTCCTGTTTCGCCAGTTCTTCGTGTCCCTGCCGCGCGAACTCGAGGAAGCAGCCTGGCTGGACGGATGCGGGCGGCTGCGGATCCTCGTGTCCGTCGTACTGCCGCTGGCGAAGCCTGCGCTCAGCACGGTCGCAGTACTGACGTTCCTGAGTACCTGGAACGACCTGACCTGGCCGCTGATCGCGATCAACCATGACACCAACTACACGCTCCAGCTCGGCCTGACGACCTTCCAGGGCCAGCATCACACCCAGTGGTCCGCGGTGATGGCGGGCAACGTCATCACCGTGCTGCCGGTGCTCCTGGGGTTCCTGCTCGCTCAGAAGGCCTTCATCCGCTCGCTGGCTTCTACTGGACTCAAGGGCTGACACATATGACTACTTTCGACCTGCTCGTCATCGGAGACGCCAATCCCGATGTAGTGATCGGGCCTGTTCCACAACCGTTGCCGTTCGGGCAGCACGAGCGGCTGGTCGAGTCGGGCTCGCTCGTGCTGGGTGGATCGGCCGCGATCATGGCCTGCGGAGCTGCTCGGCTCGGACTGAGCGTGGCGTTCGCTGGGCGCGTTGGCGACGACCATGCCGGGGAGTTCGTTCGGGCGGCTCTGGTGGAGCGTGGCGTCGACGTACGCGGGCTGGTGACGGATCAGGAGCTGCCTACTCCCCTGACGACTGTGCTGACCTCTGGCAGTGATCGAGCGATCCTGACGGCACCCGGCTGTCTGCCGGCCACCACCGCGCACGACGTACCGGCTGAGCTGCTGAGGTCTGTGCGGCATGTGCATGCCGCCTCCTTCTATTTGATGCCTGAGCTGGCTGCAGGGCTTGCCGCGCTCTTCAAGGAGGCCAAGATCAACAAGGCGACTACGTCGCTCGATACGAACGACGACCCTTCGGGTAGGTGGGATCGGGTGGTGCTGGATCCCGTGCTTCGGGTGACGGACATCCTGCTGCCCAATGCGGCTGAGGCGCATGCGCTGACGGGTCATCCCGTACTGGCGGACGCTGCTGGGATTCTGGCCCGGCGTGGGCCGCTGGTGGTGGTGAAGGACGGCGCTGCCGGGGCCTTGGCGCATGACGGGTCGACGGCGGTGAATGCGGCCGCACTGGTGGTCGAGCCTGTCGACACCGTGGGGGCTGGAGACAGCTTCGACGCGGGGTATGTGGCCGCAGTACTGAATGGCTATGGGCGTGAGCGGGCGTTGGCGATCGCTGCTGTCTGTGGATCGCTGTCCACGCTGGCCGCCGGCGGTACCGCGGCACAGGCGTCCTGGGGTCTGGCTCTGGAGAGTGCCGGATGACCAAGATCGCCTTCATCGGCGCGGGCAGCGTGGTCTTCACCCAAGGGCTGCTCGCCGATCTGTTCGGCTTCAGCGACCTCGGCACGCTGCACATCGCCTTGCACGACATCGATCCGGAGCGACTCGGTACTGCGACCGGCGCGGCGGCCGCGATCGCCTCGGAACGCGGAGCGTCGCCGCGGATCACCGCGCATCTCGACCGCCGGGCCGCGCTCGATGGGTGCGACTTCGTGATCAACATGATCCAGGTCGGGATGGGCGACGCGACCAGGATCGACTTCGAGATCCCGGCCCGGTACGGGATCCGGCAGACCATCGGCGACACGCTCGGCGTCGGCGGCGTGTTCCGGGCGCTGCGGACCTTCCCGGTGCTGCAGGGGTTGGCCGCGGACATCGCCGAGGTCTGCCCGGACGCATGGCTTCTGAACTACACGAATCCGATGGCGATGAACGTGGGATACCTGTCCGCGCTGGGGGTCCGGAACGTGGTGGGACTGTGCCACTCGGTCTACTGGACGATGAACGACCTGGCCGACCTGGTCGGCGTACCGTACGGCGAGGTGTCGTATCTGGCCGCCGGGGTGAACCACCAGGCCTGGGTACTGCGATTCGAACACCGCGGGCGGGACCTCTACCCGGTGCTGGAGGAGGTGATCTCGGGTGATCCGGAACTGCGGCGGCGCGTGCGGGTCGACATGTACCGGCGGCTCGGGTACTACCCGACGGAGACGAGCGAGCACTCGTCGGAGTACGTGCCGTGGTATCTCCACCACGCGTCGGAGGTCGAGCGACTGCGGTTGCCGGTGGGCGACTACCTGCGGATCGTGGCGGAGAACGTCGGTCTCTATGAGCAGACCCGCGACGCCTTGAAGGCCGGTGACCCGCTGCCGGTCGAGGGGACGATGGAGTATGCGCCGCAGATCATCCACAGCATCGTCACCGGCACACCGCGGACCGTCTACGGCAATGTGGCGAACCACGGGCTGATCACCAATCTGCCCGTGGGTGCGGTCGTGGAAGTTCCTTGCCTGGTTGACGATCTGGGCGTTCAGCCGACCGCCGTCGGTGCCCTGCCGGCCCAGTGTGCGGCCTTGAACAGCTCCTACACCAACGTCAACTCGCTGGTCCTCCAGGCAATGTTGGCCGAGGATCCTCGCTCCATCCGCCAGGCGCTGATGGTCGACCCGGCCACCGCCGCGGCGCTTCCGGTCGAGCAGATCTGGGACCTGTGCAACGAGCTAGTGCTTGCGCACAGCAACTACCTGGCGCCTCCGCTCCGGGTGGCACTGTCCTAGAAAGGCGGAGGGCCGCCCCGGGGTGATCCCGGAGCGGCCCTCTCGCGTAGTGCTCAGTTCTTGTAGACGTCCGACTGCGGGTCGCCGTGGCAGCGCTTGTACTTCTTGCCGGAGCCGCACGGGCAGACCGCGTTGCGCGGCGTACCGGCGTACTCGAGGGCGCCGCCCTCGACCGCGTCGGTGTGGACCGAGACCTCGTCGTCGCCGTCGATGGTCGGCGCGGAGTACGACAACTTCTGCGGGCGGTTCTCCTTGTCCAGGCCCTTGGCCCGCAGCTTCGGCCGGTCCTGTGGACGCGGCGTGTCCTGCGGCCGGTCCTCGTCGTCGGAGTCGGCCGAGCGGCCCGGGAACTCCGCCACCGGCTGACCCGGCACCAGGATGTCCTCGGCCTCGGTCTCCTCGAGCTCGGCCAGGTCCGCCTGTGCGGCCAGGTCGGCCCGCATCGCCTCGACGTCGACCTCGACGTTGAAGATGAAGGCGACCGACTCCTCCTTGATGGACTCCATCATGGCGGCGAACATGTCGTAGCCCTCGCGCTGGTACTCGACCAGCGGGTCGCGCTGTGCCATCGCGCGCAGGCCGATGCCCTCCCGCAGGTAGTCCATCTCGTACAGGTGCTCGCGCCACTTGCGGTCCAGCACGCTGAGCACAACCCGGCGCTCCAGCTCCCGCATCGCCTCGGTGCTGAGCATCTCCTCGCGGCGCGCGTACGCCTCGCGGGCGTCGGTGATCAGGCGCTCGATCAGGAAGTCCTGGGTGAGCCCGGAGCGGTCGCCGCCGGCCTCCTCGACCAGCGCCTCCTCGGTCAGCTCGGTCTGGTACAGCGTCCGCAGCGCGGTGAACAGCTGGTCCAGGTCCCAGTCCTCGGCGAACCCTTCGGCGGTCGCTCCCTGCACATAGCCGGTGATGGTCTCGTCGAGCATGTCCTGCACCTGTTCGCGCAGGTCCGCGCCCTCGAGCACCCGGCGGCGCTCGTCGTACACGACGTGCCGCTGCCGGTTCATCACGTCGTCGTACTTGAGGATGTTCTTCCGGGTCTCGAAGTTCTGCGCCTCGACCTGGGACTGCGCCGACGCGATCGCCTTGGTGACGACCTTGTTCTCCAGCGGCACCGTGTCGTCCTCGTTGCGCGACATCGCCCAGTCGACCATCTCGCGCTTGAACAGCCGCATCAGGTCGTCCTCGAGCGACAGGTAGAACCGGGACTCGCCCGGGTCGCCCTGACGCCCCGACCGGCCGCGCAGCTGGTTGTCGATCCGGCGGGACTCGTGCCGCTCGGTGCCGAGCACGTACAGACCGCCGGCGTCGCGGACCTCGACCTGCTCGTCCTTCACCTGCTGCTCGAACTGCTCCAGCACCTTCGGGTACTCCGCCTCGTACTGCTCGGCGGCCTCCACCGGGTCGATCCCGCGGGCACGCAGGTCCTTGTCGGCCAGGTGCTCGGGGTTGCCGCCCAGGATGATGTCGGTACCACGGCCGGCCATGTTGGTGGCCACCGTGACCGCGTGCTTGCGGCCGGCCTCGGCGACGATCGCGGCCTCCCGCGCGTGCTGCTTCGCGTTCAGCACCTCGTGCGCGATGTTGCGCTTGCGCAGCTGGGCCGAGAGCCGCTCGGACTTCTCGACGCTGGTGGTGCCGACCAGGATCGGCTGGCCGCTCTCGTGCCGCTTGGCGATGTCCTCGACGACCGCGTCGAACTTGGCTTCCTCGGTGCGGTAGATCAGGTCGCGCTGGTCGGCGCGAACCATCGGCTTGTTGGTCGGGATCGGGACGACGCCCAGGCCGTAGATCTTGGAGAACTCGGCCGCCTCCGTCATCGCCGTACCGGTCATGCCGGCCAGCTTGTTGTAGAGCCGGAAGTAGTTCTGCAGGGTGATGGTCGCGAGGGTCTGGTACTCCTCCTTGATCTCGACCTTCTCCTTGGCCTCGATCGCCTGGTGCAGACCCTCGTTGTAGCGGCGGCCGTGCAGCGTCCGGCCGGTGTGCTCGTCGACGATCAGCACCTCGCCGTCGACGACCACGTAGTCCTTGTCCTTGCGGAACAGGTCCTTGGCCTTCAGCGCGTTGTTCAGGTAGCTGATCAGCGGCGTGTTGGCCGACTCGTACAGGTTGTCGATGCCGAGCCGGTCCTCCACCTTCTCGATCCCGCGCTCGAGGATCGCGACGGTGCGCTTCTTCTCGTCCACCTCGTAGTCGGCGACCGGGCGCTGGTCCTCGGCGATCTTGTCGTCGGCGAACCGCGGCTTCAGCTGGCCGGCCAGGTTCGCCATCTCGACGTACCAGCGCTGCGAGTCCTCGGCCGGGCCGGAGATGATCAGCGGGGTCCGGGCCTCGTCGATCAGGATCGAGTCGACCTCGTCCACGATCGCGAAGTTGTGCTCGCGCTGCACCAGGTCGGCGATGTCGTTCGCCATGTTGTCGCGCAGGTAGTCGAAGCCGAACTCGTTGTTGGTGCCGTAGGTGATGTCCTTGGAGTAGGCCACCCGGCGCTCGGCCGGCGACATCTCCGGCAGGATCACGCCGTAGTCAAGGCCGAGGAAGTGGTACACCCGGCCCATCCACTCCGCCTGGAACCTGGCCAGGTAGTCGTTCACCGTGACCACGTGCACGCCCTGGCCGGACAGCGCGTTCAGGTACGTCGGGAGGGTGCCGACCAGGGTCTTGCCCTCACCGGTCTTCATCTCGGCGATGTTGCCCAGGTGCAGCGCCGCGCCACCCATGATCTGGACGTCGTAGTGGCGCTGGTGCAGCGTTCGCTTGGCCGCCTCCCGGACCACCGCGAAGGCCTCCGGCAGCAGCGCGTCCAGGGACTCCCCGTTCTCGACCCGCTGCTTGAACTCGGCCGTCTGGCCGCGCAGCTCCTCGTCGGTCATGTCCACGAAGTCGTCCTCGATCGAGTTGACCAACTTCGCGATGCCCTCGAGCCGGCGGACGATCTTGCCCTCGCCGATCCGCAGTAACTTGTCGAACGCCTTCATCGTGGGGGGTCCACTCCTTGACTGTGCAGCCTTCAGTGCGGCGGGTGCCTGACCGTGCGTACCCGGGGACGGACACAGCACGGCCTGCCCGCCTGGCGGGCGCCACCCATGGTACTGGGCGGGGCGCGTCAATCCACCGCCCGGATCACGACTGGGCGACCCGGAAAGTTCCTCAGAAGCCGCGCAGGGCGTCACTCAGCGCAGGCGCGAGGTCACCGCCACCGACGACCCGAACCTGGTCGAGGCCCAGCCAGCCCGCGAGCTGGACCAACTCCGCGGCCAACTCCTCGGGGGTCTCCAGCGGCGCCTTGGGCTCGGCGTGCGCCGACTGGACCAGCAGCACTCCGGACGTCCGGTCCGCCTTCAGGTCGACGCGGCCGACCAGGCGGTCCCCGAGCAGGAACGGGAGCACGTAGTACCCGTGGACACGCTTCTCGGCCGGAACGTAGATCTCGATCCGGTAGCGGAAGTCGAACAGCACCTCGGTCCGGGTCCGCTCGAAGACAAGCGAGTCGAACGGGCTGACCAGGGCCCGGGTGTTCACCCGGCGCGGCAGCTTGGCGTCGCGGTGCAGGTACGCCTGGCGCTTCCAGCCCTGGATGGTGACCGGCAGGAGCTCCCCGTCCTCGACCAGTTCGCGGATCGCCTGCGCGGTCGGAGCGGGCGCAGTACGGAAGTAGTCCTTGAGGCACTGGGCTGTCGACACTCCGTGCGCCCTCGCGGCGATCGAGACGAGCCCGCGGTGCGCCTCCTCCGGGGTCGGCGTGGGAGTCGCCAGTACTGCGCTGGGCAGCACCCGCTCCGGTACGTCGTACAGCCGCTCGAACTGCTGGTTCCGCCGGGCGACGGTGATCTCGCCGGCGAAGAACAGGAACTCCAGCGCGCGTTTCACGTCGGACCAGTTCCAGCCCCAGTTGTCCCGGTCGCGCTCCACGTCGTCGTCGATCTCCCGCGCGGTCAGCGGCCCGTGGTCGCGGACGTCGGCCAGCACCTGCTTGACCAGATCCGGCCGCTGCACCGCGATCGCGCGCGGCCCGCCCCACGCCTCGGTGGTCGCCCGGGCCATCCGCCAGCGCATCAGCGGGTGCGTCTCGACCGGGATCAGCGACGCCTCGTGCGCCCAGTACTCCACCAGGCGCCGGGGCGACTTGCCCGACGCCCGGTCGAGCAGATCGCGCGGATACGGCCCGAGCCGGGAGTACAAGGGCAAGTACTGCGCTCGGCTGAGCACGTTCACCGAGTCGATCTGGATCAGCCCGATCCGCCCGAGCACCCGGCTCAGCGCCCGCGCGTCGGGCACCCCCTTCGGCCGCGGATCGGTGAATCCCTGAGCGGCCAGCGCGATCCGCCTGGCCTGAGCCGTCGACAACACCTCCGTGATCACGTGACGAAGTCTGCCTGCCGCCACCGACAGTCCCGGCGATCCTCCGGGAGTCATAACTCCTGAGTTACCGCAAGTGAGAGGTGCGCTACCCGGGGTAATCGGGAGAGCCTGCGGGGTAGGCCGCGACGCCCGCGCGGCCCCTATCACCCTGGAGTGTGAGGCATGTCAGGAAGACTTCAGCTGGTCCGCGCCACCCTTGCGGCCGGCGTACTGGTCGCAGCGTCCATAGGTGCCGTGTCAGCCAGTGCCGCCCCGGCGCCGGGAGGCCCGCTCAACCGGATCGTCGGCGGCGAGATCGCGCACACCGCGGACGCGCCGTGGGCGATCGCACTCAACAACAGCGGTTCCCCCGTCCCCAGCGGCCAGTACTGCGGCGCCACCCTCGTCGCGGCGAACAAGATCGTCACCGCGGCTCACTGCGCGACGGAGGCCGCCAGTACGTACACCGCGGTCCAGGGCCGCGACAAGCTGTCCGACACCGGCGGCAAGACGTCTGCGATCACCAGCATCTGGGCGGACCCGAAGTACGGGTCGGAGCCCGGGCACGACGTCGCGGTGATGACCCTGGCCACCCCGTTCGAAGGCGTGCCGGCGCTGGCGCTCGAGACCAGTACTGCGGCCGACGCGGCCGGTGCCGCCTCGGTCGTCTACGGCTGGGGCTCCACCAAGAACACCGGTCCCGCCGACACCTTCCAGAAGGTGGCCGTGCCCGTCCTGGGCGACGCGTACTGCGAGAAGGCGTACGCCAGCCAGAACTACACCGGCGCGGGTGAGATCTGCGCCGGCTACGAGGAGGGCGGCAAGGACTCCTGCCAGGGTGACTCCGGCGGCCCGCTCGTCCTGAACGGCCGCCTGTTCGGTGTCGTCTCCTGGGGCATCGGCTGTGCTGAGGCCGGCAATCCCGGCGTGTACGCCGAGGTAGCCACCTACGCCTCCGACCTGCAGGCCCAGATCGACAGCTAGACCTTCAGAGGGGAAGGAGAGGGGCGGACACCGTGAGGGTGTCCGGCCCTTCTCACTGGCTCCTCCCGGAGATCAGACGGCCAGCCGGATGACGCCATAGTCGTAGCCGCGGCGGCGGTACACCACGCTGGGCTGGTTCTCTTCCGCGTCGACGAACAGGTAGAAGTCGTGGCCGACCAGTTCGAGCTCGTAGAGCGCCTGGTCGAGCGACATCGGCTTGGCGGTGTGGGTCTTCTCGCGCATCACCAGCGGGCCGTCACCGGTCACCGTCAGCGAGCCGAACTTCTGGGTGGGCACCGCGTCCTCGGTGTCCGATTCCTCCACTACAGGTGCGTTGCCGTTGGTCGACTGCTTGGCGGCGACGTGCCGCAGTCCTTCCGGTGCGTGTTCGCCACGGTGGACCCGGCGCCGGTCGGCAGCCTTGCGGACCTGGGCCCGCAGCCGGTCGAGACTCACGTCGAAAGCCGCTTGCTTGGTCTCACCGCACGCCTCGGCCCGGACCACCGGTCCCTTGGTGTACATGGTGAGCTCGACGCGCATCGCCCGATCGTGCTGTCGCGGGTTCTTCTCCTGGCTGACTTCTACCTCGCATCGCAGTACCCGGTGATCGACCTTCTCGATCCGCTCGAGTTTTTCCTCGACGTACTGCCGGAAGCGGTCACTGACCTCGCAGTGATGACCCTTGACAACGACGTCCACGGAAACCTCCATCGATCGGCGACTCTGTTACGTCTTCGAACCCCCGTTACCTTCGAACGGTTGCCCGAAACGACAACACCCGCCGTGCGACCCGTCGGACTCCGTGGCGAGAATTCCGGCTGATCCGGTTCTCGTCCACATCCCTGTCCGACAAGCCCAAGCGGGTGTCATAGGCCAACGCTAGTCGGCTTCGGCGAAAACCGGTAGGGAAGTTCTCATGAACCGGGCGCCGCGCGTCTCGCCGTCGCGGCGACGACCGCACAGCCCAGCACCGGAATACCCCGGCCGGACAGTGCCCGGCCCGCCTCGGCGAGCGTGGAACCGGTCGTCAGCACGTCGTCGACGAGGACGACCGGTTGATCCGTCAGCCTTTCAGCCCAGCGCGAACGAGCCTCGAAAGCGCCTGCCAGGTTGGCCGCGCGCTCCTGAGCGGATAGCCCGGACTGGTCCGCTGGCCGCCGTACGACGGCCAGCGCGTCGGCCAGGCGGACGTCGTATCCCTGCCGGCGCAACCGCCGGGCGGCCGCCACAGTGAGCCGCCGGAGTGGATCATGACCGCGCTGCCGGACGGTGGCTCGCGGCGACGGGACCGGGCAGAGCCACCCGGCCCGGCCTGGCTCGAGAGAGAGCCGGACGGCCGCGGCCAGAGCCTCCCCGAGCGGGCCGGCCAGCGAGTACCGCGCGTGCTCCTTGTGGGCCAGGATCAGCCCCCGCACCGCCCCGCCGTACTGCGCTGCTGCCGCAGGTCTGGGTAGTCCGGCCGGGACAGGGTCGGGCCACGCGTGGAACGGCGTGGCGGTGCTCAGGAGCGTCCGGCACCCGGCGCAGACGGCCACGCCGGGACGTTCGCAGCCCGCGCACCTGCCCCCGAGCACGAGATCCTCGAACGCGTCCCGGAACGCGCGCATCAGCCCGGGTAGACCGCGTCGATCGCGGGCGCCGGGGCGCCGTCGCTCATGTCGACCCAGGTCAGGTCCTTCTTCTGCCAGTGCAACTTCTTGTCGGCGTCCTGGACCACGGGCAGCGTGTCGAGGTTCGTGTTGGAGACGATCTTGACCGTCTCGAACTCACTGCTCGCGCCGGGGAGCAGCCGGAGTTGGGAACCGTCCACGTTCACCTGCCACGGACGGGGCTTCTCGCCCGGCGCCGACTTGCCGGCCACCAGGATGCCCAGGCTGTTCCAGGACGCGTCGGTGATGTCGTCCAGCGCCAGGTTGAGCGGCCGGAACTGGGTGAGCAGGAGTTGCGTGGCGTCGTTCGTCTGGATCGTGGCGGTCTCGACGGAGGTCTCGCCGCTGCGCTTGTCCCGCAGCACCAGCAGTGCCCGGACGCCGTCCGGCGCGATCCGGAACGCGATCGGGCTCCTGTTCCCGAACGCCGCCCGGACGCTGACGAGCGTGCCGTCCGCGACCCGGACCCGCAGCCGGGGAGAGGCGCTGTCGGCCCGGTCCAGGACCCAGAGGTTGTCCTCGTGGTCGTAGGTCGGCCGCAGCACCTTGCCGGCGGTGGGGATGGTCTTCACCTCGTCGTTGGCGCCGTTGGCCGAGTCCAGCAGACCGGAGGCGACGATCGTGGAG
This sequence comes from Kribbella sancticallisti, assembly GCF_039530625.1. Taxonomy (NCBI): domain Bacteria; kingdom Bacillati; phylum Actinomycetota; class Actinomycetes; order Propionibacteriales; family Kribbellaceae; genus Kribbella; species Kribbella sancticallisti. Next base: position 17,780 of record NZ_BAAAOS010000007.1, read on the forward strand.
CCGTTGCGGGTGGTGGTGACCACGGCGCCCTGCTCGCCGCGCAGGTTCACCGCGAACGCCGACGCGTTGTACCCGGAGTACAGCGCGCTCTCCTTGATCGGCTTCACGGCGATGTCCTGGGCGCCGTCCTGGCCGAGGATCCGCTGGATCTTGCCCTTCTGCAGGCCGTAGAGGTCCTTCAGCCGGCCGTCCTGCACGGAGGGGTCGTACTGGCCGAAGTCGCTCAGCGACAGCTCGTCGGGCTCGTCCGGCAGCAGCGGTGCGCCGCCGACGGTGATCCGGACCCGGTTGGTGATGAAGCGCAGGGTCCAGGCGATCTGGGCCGCGAGCTTCTGCCGGTCGCTCTCCACCAGGGAGCCGGCGGTGTCGCTCAGCGCCACGGTGGCCACGCCGTCGTCGACCGGGACCGACACATTGACCGTGGTGCCGGGCGGAGCCGCCGAGACGACGCCGTTGCCCAGCCGGCTGGTCGGGCCCTTGAGCAGCTCCTGGATGAGCTGGGTCGCGGCCTGGCCGGGGGTCAGGTTGATCGGCAGGAACAGCGGGTCGGGTACGAGCAGTTGCTTGCCGGGATTGAAGAAGTACAGCGCCTTCGGAGCCAGCCGCGGCTCCAGTTGGTTGCTGCCCAGGTAGACGCCCTGCGGCGGGTTCGTCACCCGCCACTGCTCTTCCACCTGGACCAGGCTGAAGACCCAGTCGACCTTCGCGTCCCTCTTCGCCGGGGTCCACGACCCCCGCCGGTCGATGGTGCCGATCAGCGGAGCCGACAGCTGGACCTTGTCGCGCCCTCGCGAGATGACGGTGGAGGGCGAGTTCTGGTCGTAGACCGAGATCTGGGACTCGGCGTCCCACTTCGCGGCCGCCTCGGGCGTCAGGTACTCCCGGGCCACGTCGTACGCGGCCGAGTCCGACATCGCCTCCAGGAAGCCGTTCACCAACTGCAGAGGCTTGGCGCCCTGGCGCGGGGGCCGGGCCTCGACCCCGATCCCGTCCTGAGCCGGAGCCGGGCCGTCCTGGCCGCTGTTCCTGATCGGTCCCTGGGTCGGCACCGTGGCGCATCCCGCCGCCAGCAGGGCGGTGGCCAGCACGGACGCGAGCAGCTTGGTCCTCATCACTCGTCACCACCGGTGAGCTTCTGGTACGGCGCGCCGACGTCGACCAGGGACATCTCGGTCACCACGCGGGCGGCGTCGGTGGGGCGGGCCGGCAACGGCGAGCCGGTCAGGGTCACGTCCGGGCGGCGCGGCAGGGTCAGCCGGAAGTACGCGCCGTCGCCCGGCGATCCCCAGGCGTCCAGGCGGCCGCCGTGCAGGCGGGCGTCCTCCAGCGCGATGGACAGGCCGAGCCCGGTGCCACCGGTGGTCCTGGCCCGGGCCGGGTCGGCCCGCCAGAACCGGCTGAACACCATCTCGGCCTCCTCGGCCCGGAATCCGACGCCGTGGTCGCGGACGGCCACCGCGGCGGCGTCCTCGTCGTACGCGGTGCTGATCCGGATCGGGCGGCCCTCGCTGTGCTCGATCGCGTTGCCGATCAGGTTGCGGAGGATCCGCTCGATCCGGCGCGAGTCGACCTGCGCACGGCACGGCTCGGGCATGTCCAGCGTGACCTCGCAGCCCTTGTGGTGCAGCAGGGTCTCGTGGTTCTCCAGCACCCGGGCGACGATGTCGCGCAGGTCCACGTCCTCCAGGTCGAGCGCGGCCGCGCCGGCGTCGAACCGGCTGATCTCCAGCAGGTCGGCGAGCAGTTCCTCGAACCGGTTGAGCTCGTTCTGCAGCAGTTCCACCGAGCGGCGGGTGATCGGGTCGAACCGGTCGCGCGACTCGTGCAGCAGGTCGGCGGCCATCCGGACCGTGGTGAGCGGCGTCCGCAGCTCGTGGGAGACGTCGGAGACGAACCGGCGTTGCAGCCGGGACAGCTCCTCCAGCCGGCGGATCTGCTGCTGCAGGTTGCTGGCCATCTTGTTGAAGGAGACCGCCAGCCGGGCCAGGTCGTCGGTACCGCGGACCTGCATCCGCTCCTCCAACCGCCCTGCCGCCAGCCGCTCCGCGATCCGGCGGGCCATCCGCACCGGCGTGACCACTTGCCGGGTGACCAGCCAGGCGACCGCCCCGAGCAACACGACCAGCAGCAGGCCCGCGGTCACCAGGGCCCGCTGGACGACGTCGAGGGTGTCCTTCTGCGCCGTCAGCGGGAACAGGAAGTAGACCTCGTAGCGCTGCGGGCTGGAGTCGAGCACCAGTTGCGAGCCGATCGCCAGGCCGGGCTCACTGCGGCCGCCGCGGTAGTTGATCGTCGTGTAGGTGTCGAACAGCTTGGAGTCGTCGTTGGCGACCGACGACTGCAATTCGTGCGGGATCGAGTCGCTCTCGACCTGCCCGGTGTAGCGGATCGCGTTCGAGTCGGCGGTGTCGGTCGGGACCAGCACGACCTCGTACAGGCCGGGCCGGTTGGAGCCCTGGACCAGCTGCGACAGCTTGTTGTTGATCAGGCCCGGGTCGGCCGCGTTGATCGACCTGGACAGCGAGGTCAGCTGGGCCAGCGCCTCCTGCTGGGCACTGCTGCGGCGGGACTCCAGCACGCCGTCGGTGACCTGGCTCAACATCACCCAGCCGACCAGGATCAGCACGACGGTGGACATCAGCAGGGTGCCGGTGACGATCCGGGCCTGGATCGAGCGTCGCCAGACATCGGGCCAGTGCCGCGGGTGCGTCCGCCAGACGGGCTGCGGCTGGGCGTGCCAGTCGATCCCGGCGGCGGTGAGCTCGATCTCGGTTCCGCGGGTTTCCGGTTCGGCCTCCGGTTTCTCCGCCTGCGACTGGCCGTCGCGTCCGTACTCGATCAGTCCGCACCAGCCTTGTAGCCCACACCCCGGACCGTCACGACGATCTCAGGGTGCTCCGGGTCCTTCTCGATCTTGGAGCGCAGCCGCTGCACGTGCACGTTGACCAGCCGGGTGTCGGCCGCGTGCCGGTAGCCCCAGACCTGCTCCAGCAGCACCTCGCGGGTGAACACCTGCCAGGGCTTGGAGGCCAGGCAGACCAGCAGGTCGAACTCCAGCGGGGTGAGCTGGATGGTCTCGCCGCTGCGCTTGACCGAGTGGCCGGCCACGTCGATGGTCAGGTCGCCGATGGTGAGCGACTCCGGGCCGGGCTCGTCCATCCGACGCAGCCGGGCCCTGATCCGGGCCACCAGTTCCTTGGGCTTGAACGGCTTCACCACGTAGTCGTCGGCGCCGGACTCCAGGCCCAGCACGACGTCCACCGTGTCGCTCTTGGCGGTCAGCATCACGATCGGCACGCCGGACTCGGCCCGGATCGCCCGGCAGACGTCGATCCCGTCCATCCCGGGCAGCATCAGGTCGAGCAGCAGCAGATCGGGTTTGAACTCGCGGAAGGCCGGCACCGCCTTGTCGCCGGTCGCGCACAGGTAGGTGTCGTAGCCCTCGTTGCGCAGCACGATGCTGAGCATCTCCGAGAGCGCCGTGTCGTCGTCGACGATGAGGACTCGGCCCCGCATCGTCCGGTTACCTTCTGCCACGCCTGCTCCTTGCCGGGTCCCGAGTGAAAGCACACAGTCATCTGCGCCGACGGCTGCTGACCGTACGCACTACGGATAGTGTCCCATTCCCCGGGTAGCGGACCCACCAGGACACTTCGGGGCAGTATGGACCGCCCGGGCTGTGATCATGGTGCACTGCGTGGGTCGGGGACAAGCTGAGGGGAGGGCAGGGGCATGCGGGACGACGTCGGCGTCCGGGAGAGCGCTGAGTTCTCCGAGCCGCTGCGGCCGTGGCTGCCGGCGGATCTGCTGGACAACGCCGCCCGGACCATCTCCGAGAACAAGACGATCATGCTCGGCCTGCCGGTGCTGGCCGGGCTCGCGCTGGCCGCGGTCCAGGCCGGATTGACCGAGCTGACCGTTCCCGGCGGGATCAGCGGCTTCTTCGGGGCCGAGGACCCGTTCGCCCAGGCCGGGGCCGCGATGCTGTTGATGTACGGCGTCCAGCTGGTCCTGTTCGCGGTGGTGTCGAGCATGCTGGCCGGGATCATCGCGCTCGCGGCCGTGCGCAGCCAGCTCGCCCACCGGGTGGGCCCACGCGAGCTGCTGCGGCTGGTTCGCCGGTCGTTGCCCGCGCTGGCGGCGGTGGGACTGGCCCAGTCGCTGTCCTTCATCGTGCTGATCGGCGGCTGGGGCCTGGCCGTGTTCGGGATCGGCGCCGGCGCGGATGCCGCCATCTCCTCGGACGCGGCCGGCGTGGCCGCGCTGCTGATGATGCTGGCCGGTGGCGTCCTGGTGCTGATCTTCGGGATCCGGCTGGTGCTGGCCGGCACCGTCGTCCTGATGGAAGGCAAGCACGCGCCGGACATCGGGCTGTACATCCCTGCCAGGGTGGGGATCTGGGGCTCGCTGGTCCGGTCCTGGCGGTTGGTGCGGGGCAAGTTCTGGCGGGTGCTCGGCATCCTGCTGTTCGCCGGCATCGTGGTGAACATCGTCAGCTACGCGCTGCAGTTCGGGATCGGCGCGCTGGTGGGGACGGTCGGCGCCTGGGCCGGATCGGGCGACAGCGACGCGGCGACGGTGACAGCGATCGCCGTCGGGGTGTCCGCCGCGGCCGCCACGATCCTCACCCTGATCGCGAGCTTGGCCTTCATGTCCGCGGTCCAGGCGCTGCTCTACCTCGACCTGCGCGTCCGCCGGGAAGGGCTGGACCTGTGGCTGCGTCCGGTACTGCGCCCGACCGAGCGGCCGGCTGGCCAGACATGGTGAGCCTGTTCCTGCAGGAGCCGCCGGTAGACGTCGGCCGGGAGGACGCGGCCAGGGAAGCAGCCGAGGAGCTGTCCAAGCCCGCCTACGGCCAGGCCGGCGAGTCGATCGTCTCCCGGGCCATCGGCAAGGTGCTGGACTGGATCTTCGAGTTCCTCAACAGCCTGACCGGCCAATCCCCCGACGGCCGCCTCGGCGTCGGGTTGCTGGTCGGCCTGATCGCTCTGGTCGTCGTCGTGGTCCTCTGGCGAGCAGGCGCACTGCGGACCACCCGTGGCACGAAGACTCCGACGGTCTTCGGGACCGAACGACCCCGTACTGCGGCCGAGTACCGGGCCCAGGCGGAGGCAGAGGCCACTGAGGGCGACTACGCGAGCGCAGTACGGAGTCGGTTCCGCGCGTGTGTCTCTGAGTTGACCGAGCGCACTGTGCTGGACGAGCGAGCCGGGCGTACGGCGTACGAGGCGGTGGCGGACGCAGGGCGCGTAGTACCGGCTCTGCGGGATCCGCTGCAGCCGGCCGCTCTCGTCTTCACCGAGGTTGTCTACGGCAACCGTCCGGGTACGCCGGAGCGCTACGCGACGGTGGTCGCCGCGGATGACGCGGCCCGGCACGTGTCGACCAGGGCGCTGGTGCGGGAGTGAGCACCAGTACTGCGCTAGGCCGCAGCGGAGCCGAGAGCTGGCGAGTGCTACGGACTCCCCTGCTCGTCACGGGCGCCATCGTGCTCGTGGTGATCGTCATCCTGATCGCCGGAACCGCAAGAACCTCCGGCCCCTTCAGCCCGGACTCCACCAAGCCCACGGGAGCCAGAGCCCTCGCGGAACTCCTGGAGGATCACAACGTCGACGTGACCGGCACGGAGGAGCTTTTCGACGCACTCCAGCCTGGCGCCGGCAAGACCCTCCTGATCGCCCCGTCGGGCTCGTTGAGCCGCCGCGACCTGGAGAACATCGACCATGCGGGCTGGAGCCACCTCGTGCTCGTCCGCCCGACGACCCGGGCACTGGAGGTCCTCGCGCCCGGCGTACGGAACGCCAGCCAGACCCTGCCCGAGGACAGTCGCCCAGGCGGCTGCGACCTGGCCGCGGCCACCAAAGCCGGTACTGCGACCGTCGGCGGCACCTCGTACTCCGCACCGGAGTCGGCCGACACCTGTTACGGCGACGGCATCAACCACACCGTTGTCCGGCTGGAGTCCGAGGGCCGGATCGTCGACGTGGTCGGGACGGTCCGGTCCTTCACCAACGCCGAGCTCGCCCAGGACGGCAACGCCGCGCTGGCGCTGAACCTGCTCGGCACCCACCCGGAGCTCGTCTGGTACCTCCCGCAGTTCGAGAGCGGGGGTTTCGACGAGGAGGAGGGTGACGGTCCTCCGCTGGTTCCGCCGGACGTGCGGTACATCGCCTGGGCGTTGGCGTTCGCGGCCTTCGTCATCGCGCTCTGGCGCGGGCGGCGGCTGGGCCCGGTGGTTCCGGAGCCGCTGCCGGTCATCGTGCACGCGGCCGAGACCACTGAGGGCAGGGCCAGGCTCTATCGACGCTCCCGAGCCCGGGACCGGGCTGCCGCCGCCCTGCGCGAGTCAGCGCTCGGCAAGCTCCACAAGGCCCATGGGATCCCCCGACGAGCAGAGCCGGCCGCTGTGGTGACGACCGTCGCCGCCAGGACCGGCCGGGACCCCGCGATGCTCTATGAACTGCTCTATGGTCAACCACCGGCCGATGACTCTGCCCTGATGTTCCTGTCCCATGAGCTAGACGTACTGACGCTGGAGGTTCGACACCCGTGACGACCGCTATCGAGGTCACCCCCGAGCGCGCCCGGCAGGCTCTGGTCGAGCTGCGGACCGAGATCGGCAAGGCGGTGGTCGGCCAGGAGACCGCGGTGACCGCGCTGGTGCTGGCCCTGCTCTGCCGCGGCCACGTGCTGCTCGAAGGCGTTCCGGGGACGGCGAAGACGCTGATGGTGCGGGCGCTGTCGATGGCGATGCGGCTGGAGACCAAGCGGGTCCAGTTCACCCCCGACCTGATGCCGGGCGATGTCACCGGGTCGCTCGTGTACGACGCGAAGACCAGCGAGTTCGAGTTCCGGCGGGGACCGGTTTTCACCAACATCCTGCTCGCGGACGAGATCAACCGGACCCCGCCGAAGACGCAGGCCGCGCTGCTGGAGGCGATGGAGGAGCGCCAGGTCACCGTCGACGGCGAACCCCGGCTGCTGCCCGTGCCGTTCGTGGTCGCGGCGACGCAGAACCCGATCGAGTACGAGGGCACCTATCCGTTGCCCGAGGCCCAGTTGGACCGGTTCCTGCTCAAGGTGACCCTGGACATCCCGCCGCGCGACGCGGAGATCGCCGTACTGGCTCGGCATGCGCAGGGGTTCGACCCGCGCGACCTGGTGGCGGCCGGTCTGCGTCCGGTGGCCGGGCCTGAGGACCTGCTGGCGGGACAGGCGGCGGTGCGGCGGGTCGCCGTACGGGAGGACGTGCTGGCGTATGTGGTCGACCTGTGCCGGGCGACTCGGCAGTCGCCGTCGTTGCAGCTCGGGGTGTCACCTCGTGGCGCTACTGCGTTGCTCGCGGTGGCTCGGGCTTGGGCCTGGTTGTCCGGGCGGGACTACGTGATCCCCGATGACGTCAAGGCGATGGCTCGTCCTTGCCTGAGGCACCGGGTGCAGATCCGCCCGGAGGCCGAGCTGGAAGGTGTCACGGCGGACGCAGTACTGGAAAGCGTGCTGGCCACGGTGCCAGTGCCACGCTGATGGTCCTCACCGGCCGAGCAGGCCTGCTAGCCAGCTTGGGGGTCCTGTTCGTCGCAGTACTGATGCCTAGCTGGAGTGGTATCGGCCTGGTGGTCGCTGCCGTGATCTTGGTGTGCTTGGTCGACCTGCTGCTCGCAGGGTCGCCTCGACGGCTACAGCTCAGCCGCGAGGGCGATACCGCAGTACGGCTTGGTCAGCCGGCGACGGTGACGCTGCTGGTGGCCAACCCCGGCCGGAGGGTCAAGGGGTTGTTGCGGGACGCCTGGCCGCCTTCTGCCGGAGTGCAGGATCCCCCGCACAAGATCGACCTGCCCAATGGCGAGAGGCGTCGACTGGTCACGCATCTGTTGCCCACCAGGCGGGGTGATCGGCAGGCGTACCGCGTGACTGTGCGGTCGATCGGACCTCTCGGCTTCGCGGGACGTCAGGGGTCGCACCACGTGCCGTGGACTGTGCGGGCTCTGCCACCCTTCAACAGCCGCAAGCACCTCCCCTCCCGGTTGGCGCGACTGCGCGAGCTCGATGGGCGGACTGCCTTGCTGGTCAGAGGTCAGGGCACCGAGTTCGACTCGCTGCGCGACTACGTACCGGGTGACGACGTCCGCAGCATCGACTGGCGCGCCACCGCCCGCCGCAGCAGCGTCGTACTGCGTACGTGGCGGCCGGAGCGGGACCGGCAGGTCGCCATCGTGATCGACTCGGGCCGGATGTCCGCGGGCCGGGTCGGGGACGCGCCGCGGCTCGACCACGCGATGGACGCCGCCCTGCTGCTGGCCGCTCTGGCGACTCGGGCGGGTGACCGGGTCTCCTTGCTGGCTTGCGATGCCGAGGTCCGCGCGGATGTGCGGCGACCGGCTCCGGAGGACGTGCTGCCGTCGTTCGTGAACGCCCTGGCCAACGTGGATGCCGAGCTCGTCCAGACGGACTTCCGGGTGGTGGTCTCGCAGGTGCTGGAGCGCCTGGGGCAGCGGTCGCTCGTAGTACTGCTGACTGGGCTGGACCCGGCAGTGATCGAGGAGTCCCTGCTGCCAGTGATCGGGCCGCTGCTGCGGCGGCATGTCGTAGTACTGGCGTCTGTGGCTGACCCGAGGCTCGCCGAGATGGAGACCTCGATCGTCGACCTCATCGAGGTCTACGGCGCCGCCTCAGCCGCTCGCACCCGGCTGGACCGCGAGAAGGTGACCGCGATCCTCACCCGCGCGGGCGTGACCGTAGTCGATGAAAACCCCGACCAGATCGCCCCGGCTCTGGCCGACACCTACCTGGCCTTGAAGAAGGCCGGCCGGCTCTAGACCAGTTCGAGCGGTTCGTGCGGCTCGGCAGGCAGTACTACGGTCAGCGGGTCGCCGGGGCGCACGAGGCCGCCGACGGTGACGACGCCCATGATCCCGACCCTCCGGATCACCGTCCCGTCCTCCGCCTTCCCCAGCACCTGCTTGAGCAGGCCCTTCTGCAAGCCGTTGATCTGGCTGCAGGGGTCCCGTAGGCCGGTGACCGTGACGATCGCGGTGTCGCCGAGGTGGAGCTTCGTCCCGGTGGGCAGCTCGAACAGGTCGACCCCTGCGGTGGTGATGTTCTCGCCGAGGTCACCCGGGCTCACGTCGTGGCCTTTGGTGGCGAGCTCGTCGAAGAGCTCCCGCTGGATCAGATGCACCTGCCGGAGATTGGGCGCGGTGCGATCCTTCCGGATGAGGTGAAGGTGCTGCACCGTCGCACCCGCATGGGCGTCGCCTTCGACTCCCACACCCTCGACCAGCCGGATCTCCTCGACGGGAGCCTTGCTGAAGCGATGCTGAACATCGCGGTTGACGGAGTCGATTCTCACCCCAACAGCTTAGGTGTCAGGTGGCAGGCGGACTGGGGGTCGGCGGTGGCGGGGAGGACGGGGAGGAGGTCGGAGCGGCACTTGGAGGCGATGGGATTGCCTGCGGCGACCACCTGGCAGCGGGGGTGGAAGCGGCAGCCGGTGGGGATGCGGGTGGGGTCCGGGGGTTCGCCGGACAGGACGATGCGGGCCGGAGATTCCGGGAGGACGGACAGCAAGGCCTGGGTGTAGGGATGTTGCGGGGCCTTGAGGACTTCCTCGGTGGGGCCGGACTCCACGATGCGGCCCAGGTACATGACGGCGACGCGGTCGGCGATGTTCCAGGCCAGGCCGAGGTCGTGGGTGACGACGAGGGCGGACAGGCCGAGTTCGTCGCGGAGACGGAGCAGCAGGGCCAGAATCTCGCCGCGGACGGAAGCGTCGAGCGAGGCGACGGGCTCGTCGGCGATCAGGACCTTGGGGTCTAGGGCGAGCGCACCGGCGATGACGACCCGCTGCCGCTGACCACCCGACAACTCGTGCGGGTAGCGCAGGAAGAACCGCTCCGGCGGCCGGAGACCGGCGCGCGCCAGGGCCGACGCGACCACCTGCTCCTCGTCGGCGAGCCCGTGGATCCGAGGGCCTTCGGCGACCGCCTCGTACACGGTCTGCCGGGGGTTGAGCGAGCCCATCGGGTCCTGCAGCACCAGTTGCACCTGCCGGCGGTACGCCTTCAGCGCTTTGGAGCGATACGTCAGCGGCGACCCGTCATACGAGACTGTGCCGGAGGTCGGGCGGACCAGTCCCAGCAGAGTGCGAGCCAAGGTGGTCTTGCCGCAGCCGGACTCGCCGACCAGCGCCACGATCTCGCCCGGCCCGACGGACAGGTTCACGCCGTCGACGGCCCGCGCCCGCCGGCCCCGCGAGCTGAACTCGACGGCCAGGTCCTTTGCCTCTAGCAACGCTCCTCCAACACCAGCACACAGGCAGCCGTACGCCGGTCGCCCGCCGGCCTCAGCTCGATATCGACAGTGGAGCAGGTGTCCAGCGCCACCGGACAGCGCGGGTGGAACACACACCCGGTCGGGAGCTGCTGGGGATCCGGCTGATCTCCCCCGAGTCCCTTGGGCGCCAGCCGGGAGGAAGGGTCCCCGACGGTCGGGAAGGCCGCGGCCAGCGCCTTGCTGTAGGGGTGCTGGAACGAACCGTTGGACGGACCGGTCTCGACCACTCGGCCGGCGTACATGACGGCCAGCCGGTCGCAGGTGTCGGCGAGCACCGACAGGTCGTGCGAGATCATCAGCAGCGAGATCCCGTGCGAGGCGATCAGTTCCTTGATCAGCGTCAGCACCTGGGCCTGCACCATCAGGTCGAGCGCGGTGGTCGGCTCGTCGGCGACGATCAGCCGCGGCTCGCAGGCCAGCGCCATCGCGATCATCACTCGTTGCCGCTGGCCACCGGACAGCTCGTGCGGATAGCTCCGGGCCCGCCAGGCCGGCAGCCCGACCTGCTCCAGCAGCGCGGCGACCCGGGCGCGGGCCTTCTCGGGCGGCGCGATCCGGTGCACCAGCAGCGGTTCGGCGATCTGCTCGCCGATCCGCTGGACCGGGTTCAGGCCGTGCTGGGCGCCCTGGAAGATGATCGACGCCTCGGCCCAGCGGACCGCCCGCAGCCGGCCCCACTTCATCGCCGCCACGTCCTCGCCGTCGAGCAGGATCCGCCCGTCGATCCGCGTGTCCTTGGGCAGCAGCCGCAGCAACGACATCGCCAGCGTCGACTTCCCGGAGCCGGACTCGCCCACGATGCCGAGTGCTTCGCCGGCCTCCACCGACAACGAGACGCCGCGGACCGCGGGCACCTCGCCCGAGGCGATCCGGTAGGTGATGGACAGGTCGTCCAGTTCGAGCAGACTCATCAGACCGCCCTGCGGAGCCGGGGATTGAGCACGGATTCGAGCGCGCGGCCGCAGAGCGTGAACGCCATCACCACGATGACGATGCACAGGCCCGGCACCAGGATGTACCACCAGGCTCCGGACGTGGCCGCGCCCCAGTCGTAGGAGCCGCGCAGCATCGTGCCCCACGAGGTCTTGTTCGCGCTTACGCCGAGGAAGGCCAGCGTCGACTCGGTGACGATCGCGCTCGCCACCTCAAGCGTGGTACTTGCCAGGAGCAACGGGGCGACGTTCGGCAGTACGTGCCGGGTGGTGATGTGCCAGTGCCCGCCGCCCAGCGCCGTCGAGCGTTCGATGTACGGCCGGGCCTCGACCGCCAGGGTCTGGGCCCGGATCAAGCGGGCCGTCGACGGCCAGGACGTCACGCCGATCGCGGCGATGATGGTCACCGTGCTGCCGCCCAGGATGGCCGCCAGCACCAGCGCGGTCACCAGCGAGGGAAGCACCAGGAACCAGTCGGTGATCCGCATGATCACGGCGCCGATCCAGCCGCGGAAGTGGCCGGCGGCGATCCCGAGCACGGTGCCGATCACCATGCTGAGCAACGCGGCCAGGAAGCCGATCAGCAGCGACGTCCGCGAACCCCACCAGACCATCAGCAGCACGGACCGGCCGGACTCGTCGGTCCCCAGCGGGTCGTCCCAACTCGGCGGCGCGAGCTTCTCGCCGGTCCCGCTGACGACGTTCGTCACGCCGGCGTCGATGAACAGCGGCGCGATCAGCGCCAGCACCACCGCGACGACGAGGATCGCGAGCCCGATCACGCCCGCACGATGGGTGCGGAAGGAGGACCAGAACCGGCCCAGCGCCATCCGGCGCCGCGTCCAGGTGATGCTGCTCATGCCGACCTCACTCTCGGGTCCAGCAGGTGGTAGACCACGTCGGCGAGCGTGTTCATCAGGATCACCGACACCGTGATCAGCAGGAACGTGCCCTGCATCAAGGTGAAGTCAGGCACCCGGATCGCCTCGTAGAACAACTGCCCGAGCCCCGGCCAGCTGAAGATCGCCTCCACCGTGACCGCACCGCCGACGACGAACCCGATCCGCATGAACACCAGCGTCACCGTCGGCAGCAGCGCGTTCGGTACTGCGTGCCGCCGCCGGATCTCGTCGTCCCGCAGGCCCTTGGCGCGGGCGGTGGTCACGTAGTCCTGCCCGACCTCGTCGAGCACCGAGGACCGCATCACCAGCAGGTACTGCGCGTAGACGACCGCCACCATCGTCAGGCACGGCAGCACCATGTGCTTGGCGACGTCGAGGATGTACCCGAACCCGTCGGGGGCGTCCACGCTCTCGATCCCGCGGGTCGGGAAGATCCCCGGGATCGGCCCGACGCCGGCCGCGAACACCATCAGCAGCAGGAGTCCGAGCCAGAACGTCGGCACCGACCAGAGCACCAGCGACACCCCAGTGGAGAACTTGTCGAACCTGCTCCCCGGCTTCCACCCGGCCCGGGCGCCCTGCCAGATGCCCAGGCTGACGGCCATCACCAGCGCAGTACCGGTGAGCAGCAGGGTGGCGCCGAGCCGTTCGCCGATCAGGTCGAGCACCGGGCGCTTGTACTCGTAGGAGACGCCGAGGTCGAAATGCAGGGTCTGGTTGACGAACTGGAGGAACTGCTCGGGCAGCGACTTGTCCAGCCCGAGCCGGCTGCGCTCCAGGTCGAGCTGCTCCGGGGTCATGTTCCGGCCCTGCGCGAGCGCCCGGACCGGGTCGCCCGGCAGCAGCCGGAAGGCGAAGAACGTCGCGACGATCACCATCGCGATGCTGAGCAGCGCCCCGCCCACCTTGGCCGCCGCGTATCGCAGCATGCCGTGGCGGGCCGGGCGCTCCTCGATCAGTTCGGTGGCGGCGGGAGCCGTCATTCGCGGTCGTCCACGACACCCTTGCGCCGGCGGGCCAGGAACAGCCCGGCGGCCAGCAGTACCACGACGCCGCCTGCCACCCCGACGATCACGCCGGTGTTCGAACCACTGTCAGCCGCCGCGGTGCCGTCTTCCGACACCGCCTCCAGCGTGTAGAACGGCCAGTAGCCGCTACCGCCGTACAGGATGCCGTTCTCCTCGGGGATCGGCTTGATGCTGGCGATCCGGTCCTTGCGGTAGCCCTCGAGGTCGTTCGGGTAGTACAGCGCGATGACGGGAGCGTCGGTGTAGAGCCGCTCCGTCATCTTCTTGATCAGGTCGGCGCGCTTGGGCCGGTCGAGCTCCTTCAGCTGCTGCTGGTAGAGCGCCTCGTACTGCGGGTCGCAGTAGAAGGACTCCGTACCGCCGCCCTCACCGGAGGCGGTCGGACGTCGGCTGCACAGGTGCGTCGCGAGCACCTCCTCCGGGTCCGGGTTCACCGACCAGCCGCTGATCGCGATGTCGAACAGCGCGGTGGTGCCGGTCTCCTCGGTGAACTTGCTGGAGTCCAGCCGCTTGGTGGTCAGCGTGATCCCGAGTTCCTTGAACCAGCCGGTCAGGTACTCGGCCAGCTTCTCCTCGATCGGGGCGTCGGTGTGGATGCTGAACCGGAACGTGAGCTTCTTCGAGCCGTCGGGCATCGTCCGGATGCCGTCGGCACCCAACTTGTAGCCGGCGTCGTCGAGGATCTTGTTGGCCCGGGCAACATCGAAGCCGACCTTCTGGTCGCCGGAGGCCTCCCAGAAGAAGTCCTTGTACATCGGCGGCACGATCGACCCGTCGGCCGGCTTCGCCAGCCCGTTCTGCACCTCGTCGACCAGCTTCTGCTTGTCGATCGCGTAGTGCAGCGCCTGCCGGACCCTCGGGTCCTTCAGCGCCGGGTGCCCGTCGCCGATCGGCTTGTTGTCGCTGGTGGTGGCGCCGTGGTTGATCTGCAGGTACGTCGCCCGGCGGCCCTGCTGGTTCCACTGGACGATGTTGTCGTCGCCCTTCAGCGCGTCGAAGTCCGGCGGCGCGAGCCGGCCGATCAGGTCGATGTCACCCTTCTTCAGCCCGACGATCGCGGCGGCCGGGTTGTCGTAGAAGATCACCTGGAGTTCGTCGATCTTCGGCCTGCCGCGCCAGTAGTCCGGGTTGGCCTTGAGCTTCACGTACTGGTCCTTCTTGTGCTCCACCGCGATGTACGGCCCGCTCGTCACGGCCGGGTAGGCCTCCGCCTCGTACTTCGCGATGTCGCCGACCTTCTCCCAGACGTGCTTGGGCATGATCGGGACCGGGTTGTCCAGCATCGAGGCCTGCGGCGCCTTCAGCTTGATGGTCAGGTCCTGGCCGCTGGCCGTGACGCTGGCGAAGTTCTCCACCGCCGGGCCGTTCGCGGTCTTCGCGCCGTCGTCGGTGATCATCTTGTTGAACGTCCAGGCGGCGTCCTCGGCGGTGATCGGCTGCCCGTCGGACCACTTCGCCTGCCGGATCTTGAACGTCCAGGTCAGCCCGTCCGGCGAGGTCGTCCACGACTCGGCCAGGTCGGCGCTGGGCTGCAGCGTCTTGGGGTCCGGCACGGTCAGGAATCCGTACATCCAGCGGTGGATCGACGAGGACACCAGCCGCACCGCCAGGAACGGGTTCATCGAGTCCATCGCCTGGGTGGCACCGACCCGGATCACCTTCGAGGCCGGCGCCTCGGCGGCTTGGGCCGGCGCTCCGGCCAGGATCAGGAGTCCTGCCGCAGCCAGACTCGCTAGCAACTTGCGCATCGAACACACACCTTCCGCCCCGGGTGGTTTAGAGAGAAAGCCACACCATTGAGACGGTCCGCGTCAATGATTTACCGATATTCGTCACAGTTCCGTTGCGAGCGGACACCCACCGGATCGGGCGGCGGTCAGTGCTTGGCGTTGCGGGACCAGACGAAACAGTAGACGCCGAAGGCGGCGATGCCGAGCGCCATCAGGGTCAGCAGAACCGAGCCGGCCGGCCCTTCGCGCACGGTGTGCAACGCGGTGTCGAGACCGCCGGCCTTCTCGGGCTCGTAGCTGAGCGCGGCCCAGGCGAAGAGAGCACCGACGATGACGAACGCGATTCCCTTGGCCGCATAGCCGAGCCGGCCGAGCAGGACCGTCGACTCCGACACCCCGCCGGTCAGGTCCTCGAGGAACTTCTTCTTGACCGCCTTGTAGATCTGGTAGACGCCGATGCCGATGATCACCAGGCCGACGATCACGACGAGCGCCCGGCCGGCGCCGTTCTCCATCAACTTCGCGGTGATGCCGCTCGACTTGCCCTTGCTGGAACCACCCGAGCCGGAGGCGATCTTGGCGGCGCTGATCCCGAGGTACAGGTAGACGACGGCACGACCGGCCGACGACACCTTCTTCTCGGTCTTCAGGTGACCGTAGACGAGTTCGAGAACCTTCCAGAGCACCAGCGCGAACAGGCCGATGGCGACGACCCAGAGCAGGAAGCCGCCGAACGGCTTGCCGGCAAGGTCTTGCAGTGCTCCGCTGTGCGACGCCTCGTCCGAGGTGCCACCCCAGGCGAGTTGCAAGGCGATCCACGCGACGAGCAGGTGCACGACGCCGTACGCGATCAGGCCGACGGTGATCGATACGTCGTACAGGCGGCTCTGTTGGGCTTTCTGGGCGGTCCTCATGGCGGACTTGTACCCAGCACTATGCGGAGACGGGCGCGCTCGCCTCTCGGTCGGCGGCCTCGACATCGCCGTACTCACCGGCCATCACCGCGCGGCGACCGAGCGTCCACACGTAGACGAAGAAGGCGATCTCGGCGATCACGCCGATCCCGACCCGTACCGCGGTCGGCAGCGGCGAGGGGGTGATCATCGCCTCGATCAAGCCACTGATCAACAAGATCACCGTCAGGCCGATCGCCATCCCCACGGTCGCCCGGCCGGTCTGCGCGAGCGCCTGCATCCTGGTCCGTGGGCCGGGCGCGATCCACGACCAGCCGAGGCGCAGGCCGGCCGCGGAGGCGACGAAGACCGCCGTCAACTCCAGCAAGCCGTGTGGAGTGATCAGGCCGAAGAACACGTCCGCGCGGTCATGGCCGATCATCAGGCCTGCCACCACGCCGAGGTTCTCGGCGTTGCTCCAGAGGATGAAGAAGGTCGGGATCAGCAGTACTCCGAGCGCCAGCACCGCCGCGCTGATCAGCGAGTTGTTGAGCCAGACCTGGAGCGCGAAGTCCTGCGCGGGATTCTCCGAGTAGTAGTTCGCGAAGTCCTTGTCGACGAGTTCCTGGACCGCGGACGGAGTACTGATGGACTCGATGATCTCCGGGTTCGCGATGATCCGCCACGCCATCCAGGCCGCTACCAGGTAGAAGAGCAGGCCGATCGTGAGCCACCAGCGGCGTGAGGCGTACAGAGCGGCCGGGAAGCTCACCAGGAAGTAGCGGGAGATGTCACGCCAGACAGGAGCCTGCGCGCCCGTCACCGCGCCTCTGGCGTCGGCTATGAGCCCCGAGAGCCGCCCGATGGTCACCGGGTCGGCACCACTGGCCCTGAGCGCGGTCAGATGCGTCCCCACCCGCTGGTAGAGCGACACCAACTCATCGGCCTCGGCACCACTCAACCGCCGCTGCCGCTGGGTCAGGTAGGCCAGCCGATCCCACTGAGGCTGATGAACCGAAACGAACGCCTCGACGTCCATCGCCCCTCCTCCCCGTCATCTGGCTCTTTGCGCTGGCAGACTAGCTTGTCCGGGGTGTCGTGAAGGGGGTGCTGTGTCTCAGTTGGTCACGGGGGAAGCGGTTGTCCTCCAGGTGCGGATCGCGCGGATGCCGACGCGGGCGCTGGCCTGTGCGATCGACTTCACCCTGCAGAGCATCGCGCTCGGCATCCTGCTGGCGCTGATGTTCGGCTTCCTGATCAGCGGTTCGGCCAGCCCGGCGCTCGGGACGGCGCTGGTGATCCTGGTGGTGGTGCTGGTCCTGATCGGCTATCGAGTGGTGATGGAGACGCTGACCCGCGGCCGCACCCTCGGCAAAATGGCGCTCGGTCTCAAGGTGGTCCGCGACGACGGCAGCTCGATCCGGTTCCGGCACGCACTGGTGCGCAGCCTGATGTGGTTGTTCGTCGACTTCTCGCCGTTCTTCGCCGCCAGCCCGGGCATCGTGGCAAGCCTGATGAACAAGCAGGGCAAGCGAATCGGCGACATGGTGGCCGGCACGGTGGTGATCCGCGAACGGCACCAGCCGATGGCATCGCCGCCGCTGTTCGTGCCCGGTCACCTGGTGCAGTGGGCGCAGTCGCTGGAACTGGCGCGGCTGTCCGACGAACTGGCGAACACGTCGCGCGAGTATCTGGCTCGCTACACGGAGTTGGAGCCGGCCGCGCGGGTGGCGCTGGGGGATGCTCTTGCGTTCCGGGTGGGTGGAGTGACGGCGCCTGCTCCGCCGGTGCCGATCTCCTCGCCGGCGTTTCTGTCCGCAGTACTGGCTGAGCGGCGGCGGCGGGAACTGAATCGGCTCGCCACCATTCGCCCGACGTACGCGAACACTGGTCCTTTCGGTCCACCCAACCCGTACGCCGTCCAGCCGGCGCTGCCGGCGCTGCCGGCCACCGGACCGTTCCCGGTGCCGCAGTTCCCCGTTGCGGCGCCCCCGCCTACCGTCAATCCCGGTGGCTGGGCAGCGCCCGGCAGCAACGAGCCCAACCGGTGGTCCTGATCGAGCACGGCTTAGCCAACTGCAGCTCGCGCAAGCCTTCCTCCCCGCCGACGAAGCCACAGCGGCTCTGCTAGTTCGAGCCCCGGACAACGCGAAGGCGCCCCGCTCGACCGAGCGGGGCGCCAACCTTGCGTTACGCAGTACTGGGGGATCTCAGTAGCGGTAGGCGTCCGACTTGTACGGACCCTCGACCGGTACGCCGAGGTACTCCGCCTGCTCCTTCGACAGTTCGGTCAGCTTCACGCCGAGCGCCTCGAGGTGCAGCCGGGCGACCATCTCGTCCAGGTGCTTGGGCAGCACGTAGACGTCGGTCGGGTACTCGGTGGTCTTCGCGAACAGTTCGATCTGCGCCAGCACCTGGTTGGTGAACGAGTTCGACATCACGAACGACGGGTGCCCGGTGGCGTTGCCCAGGTTCAGCAACCGGCCCTCGGACAGGATGATCACGGTGTGGCCGTCGGCGAACCGGAACTCGTCGACCTGCGGCTTGATCGTGACCCGCTCGATGCCCGGGGTCTTGTACAGGCCGGCCATGTCGATCTCGTTGTCGAAGTGGCCGATGTTGCCGACGATCGCCTGGTGCTTCATCCGGGACATGTGGTCCGCGGTGATGACGTCCTTGTTGCCGGTGGTGGTGACGAAGATGTCGGCGATCGAGACGACGTCGTCGAGGGTGGTGACCTGGTAGCCGTCCATCGCGGCCTGCAGCGCGCAGATCGGGTCGATCTCGGTGACGATCACCCGGGCGCCCTGGCCACGCAGCGACTCGGCGCAGCCCTTGCCGACGTCGCCGTACCCGGCCACGACCGCCACCTTGCCGCCGATCAGGACGTCGGTGGCGCGGTTGATGCCGTCGATCAGCGAGTGCCGACAGCCGTACTTGTTGTCGAACTTCGACTTGGTGACCGAGTCGTTGACGTTGATCGCCGGGAACAGCAGCGCGCCGGCCTTGTGCATCTCGTACAGCCGGTGCACGCCGGTGGTGGTCTCCTCGGTGACACCCTTGATGCCCTGGCCGATGGTGGTCCAGCGCTGCGGGTCCTCCTGCAGGGTCCGGGTCAGCACGGACAGGACGACGCCGTACTCCTCGGACTCCGCGGTCGACGGGTCCGGCACGGCGCCGGCCTTCTCGAACTCGGTGCCCTTGTGGACCAGCATGGTGGCGTCGCCGCCGTCGTCGAGGATCATGTTGGGGCCCGTGACACCAGCACCGTCGCCGGGCCACACCAGGGCCTGCTCGGTGCACCACCAGTACTCCTCCAGCGTCTCGCCCTTCCAGGCGAAGACCGGGACACCCTGCGGCGCGTCCGCCGTACCGTTCGGGCCGACGACGACCGCGGCGGCCGCGTGGTCCTGGGTGGAGAAGATGTTGCAGGAAACCCAGCGGACCTCGGCACCGAGCGCGGTCAGTGTCTCGATCAGCACGGCGGTCTGGATGGTCATGTGCAGCGAGCCCATGATCTTGGCACCGGCCAGCGGCTTGCTCTCGCCGTACTGCGCGCGCATCGCCATCAGCCCCGGCATCTCGTGTTCGGCGAGCCGGATCTCCTTGCGCCCGAACTCGGCGAGTCCGAGGTCTGCCACCTTGTAGTCGAAGGTCATGCTCGTTGCCGCTCCCTGGAGTGAGGTTGGGTTGCCGGAACGAGCCTAGAGGGGTGGAGCGGGCAGGTTGACGGTTGGGGCGCATTTTTGACACTGAAATGTCAGGATTGGTCTCATGCGGATCACCGAAGCGGCCAAACAGTTGGGCACCACCCCGCGGATGCTCCGCTATCGAGAGGCCTTAGGCCTGCTCCCGCGTTCCCGAGCCGCCCGCAACTCCCAACGCCAGTACGACACCCGCGACCTGGCCGCGGTGAAGCTAGCCCTAGAACTAGAACACCGCTACGACGTCACCCCGGCTGCTCTCGCCTTTGCCTTGAAGGCCCTCGCTGAACCTTCAGTAGCCGCCGACATCCGCAACCTCGGCTACCGCACCGGCCGCCTGACCAGCCCACCCAGCCCTGCCGAGATAGACCGCGAAAGAGCCCTCCGCTGGCTAGGCCGCTCCGGCGTCCTCCCACCCCCACACAACAGACCGCGCTAGCACTGAACCCGTCAAGAGACGGCGGTGGGGCGGCAGCGAGGGTGCGGGTTGCTAGTGGCTGGGGGCTTCCGGGACTGCCGGGCGGGCGGCGGGGACGTGGCCTTCTACGTAGATGTCGGGCTCGATGTAGATGTGGACCGACATCGGCTCGGCCTGGCGGACGGCTGCCTCTACCGCGTTGATGGTTTCGGCGATCGAGGTGGCGCCGGCGTCTTCGGCTACGGCTACCTTGGCGGCGACGAGGACCTCTTCGGGGCCCAGGTGCAGGGTCTTGATGTGGATGAGGCGCTCGACGCCCGGCACCGACTGGATCGCGTCGACGATCTTCTGCTGGGCCTCGCGGGTGGCGGACTCGCCGAGGAGCAGCGACTTCATCTCGATCGCCAGGAAGACCGCGACACAGACCAGCAGGGCGCCGATCGCCATCGAGCCGAGGCCGTCGAAGACTCCGTTGCCGGTGGCCAGGGTCAGCACGACGCCGATCAGCGCCAGCACCAGGCCGGTGAGCGCGGCGAAGTCCTCGAGCAGGATCACCGGCAACTCAGGCGACCGGGCGTTGCGGATGAACCGGCCCCAGCCGACGTGGCCGCGGACCTTGTTCGCCTCGATGATCGCGGTCCGGAACGAGAACGACTCCATGATGATCGCGGCCACCAGCACCGCGACCGGGACCCACTTCCAGTCGTCGATCCCGTGCGGGTCGTGGATCTTGTGCCAGCCCTCGTACAGCGCGAACAGACCACCGACGCTGAACAGCACGATCGCGACGATGAACGAGTAGACGTAGCGCTCCCGGCCGAAGCCGAACTGGTGCAGTTCGTCGGCCTCCCGCTTGGCCCGCTTCGCCCCGATCAGCAGCAGGACCTGGTTCCCCGCGTCGGCCACTGAGTGGATCGACTCGGCCAGCATCGACGCCGACTGGGTCAGCGCCCAGGCGCCGAACTTCGTGATCGCGATACCGGTGTTCGCCAGCAGTGCCGCGACGACGGCCTTGTTACCGCCACCAGCCATAGTGCCCGTTCCTCCGTGCTTTTCAGGGGGTTTTCAGCGAGCGGACACGACGAACGCCGTGCCGGAACCACGCAGAGTACAGGGTCCTTCGGGTCCTTCGAGGAACGCCGATCGGCCCGCGGCCAGTTGCACGGTGTCATCGGTGCCCTCGGCACCGACCACCGAAACGCCGTCCACGCAGGCGACGATCCGCGGCCCCGTCGCCGGCACCACCAGTGGCTCGTCGGTCAGCTCGATCCGCCGGACGGCGAAGTACTCACAACCCGTCTCGTACTGCGTGACGCCCGGCGCGACGGTGGTTCCTTCGAGCACCGGCGAGCCGAGCGGTTCGAAGTCGACCACCGACACCAGTTCGGGGACGTCGACGTGCTTGCGGGTCAGTCCGCCCCGGAGCACGTTGTCCGAGTTGGCCATCACCTCGAACCCGGTGCCGCGCAGGTAGGCGTGCACGTTCCCGGCGGGAAGATAGACCGCCTGGAACCGCTCCAGCCGGACCCGGTTCAACAGCAGCGCGGCGAGCACCCCCGGGTCGTCCGGGAAGTCCTCGCACAACCTCGCGAGGGTCTCGGTCTCCAGCGCGAAGGTGTCCCCTTCGTACTGGCGGCACGCTTCCCCGAGAGCGGCGACCAGGGGACGGATCGCGTCCCGGTCGGTGCCCATGAACTCCGTGAAGGCTTCCTGCAGCTTTCCGTTGCGCAGCAGGTCGGTCAGCTCGTCGAGTACGCCGAGCTCCTCCAGCAGCGCCACCGACGCCGCCAGCGGCCGGAAGCCGACGAGCGCGTCGAACGGGCCGAGCGCGATCAGGATCTCCGGCTTCGGCCAGGCGTCCTTGTAGTTCCGGTCGGCCGCGTCGCGCGGGATCCCGGCGGCCTCGTCCCGGCCGTACCCGTCGATCGCCTGCTTGCGGGACGGGTGGGCCTGGATCGACAACGGCTGCTCCGCGGCCAGGATCTTGGCCAGGAAGGGGAACCGGCCCTCGAACTTCTCGGCCGTCTCCTCCCCGAGCACCTCGGCCGGCCGCGAGGAGACCCGGTCGTACAGCGTCTCGCCGGACGGCAGCACGGAGGGCGCCGACTCGTGCGCGCCCATCCACAACTCGGCCTGCGGTTTGCCGTCCGGATCCACGCCGGTCAGCTCGGGGATCGCGGTCCGCGAGCCCCAGGCATAGTCCCGGACGGTGTTGACGAGCGGAGCTACCACGCTGGATCCTCCGCGGGATTGCCCGAACCGGCGGGCGAGTTTTCGACCGCCGTACCGTAGCGGCCCAGGCCGAGGCCGAGGTAGGCGGCGGCGTACCGGCCTTGCTGCATCAGGGCCGCGTACCGCGCGACGTCCGTGCCGTTCGCCTGGGTGACCACATGCACCCGTACGTCGTGCCGCTCGGCCTTCTCCTCCAGCGTGCGGCGAGTCTCCATCACGCTGGGATCGGCGATGCCGTCGTCCAGGATGACCAGGCCGGGACGAAGGTCCTCAGGCTGGTCGAAGGGGTCGGCGAACACGTCCCGCGGCGGCTGGTTCGCCAGCACCGGCAGCAGGTGGCCCGCGTCGGCGGCGAGGGCCGGGCGACCGCTGGCGAGCCGGATCGCCTCCACCACGCGACGCGCCGCGCGCGCGGCCAGGACGGATCCACCCCACACCATCGGCAACGCGTCCGCGAGCATCAACGCGAGGTCCTTGCCCGGGTTCGACGCGACGTCGTTGTTGGGCGAGCACTCGATCGCGACGTCGTCGAGCATGGCCGCGACCGCCTTGGCGTCGACAGCCGGGCCCAGGTCGAGCTGGTGCAACCCCTGCAGTACTGCGACCGCGGCCGCCAACTGGTCGTCGGACTGGGACGGCAGGCGGATCGCATGCCGCGAGCCGGCCGACGCCTGGTCCACCGGCGAGTCCTTGGGCGAGGCCACCATCAGGCCACAGCCACGCCGGACCGCCTCGGCGGCCGCCGAGATCGCCCCCGGGTCACCGGCCTTGCCGTCGAGCACGATCACCAGGTCGAGCGGTCCCGCCCAGCCGGGCAGGCCCGGACCCGGCCAGG
The DNA here is from genome assembly GCF_039530625.1 of Kribbella sancticallisti. NCBI lineage: Bacteria > Bacillati > Actinomycetota > Actinomycetes > Propionibacteriales > Kribbellaceae > Kribbella > Kribbella sancticallisti. The sequence goes on from NZ_BAAAOS010000007.1 coordinate 40,786, forward strand.
CCACGAACGGCACCGGGCAGACCGGCTCGAGCACGGCCCGGACCAGCCGGGCGTCCCGGCCGGCGGCGACGATCGCGCGCGGGCGGAAACCGTCCGAGCCGAGCTTGGACAGCACCTCCTCCGACGCGTCGATCTCGGCCCGGACCCGGGCTCCCGCCCCGGCCAGGCGGCGCAGCAAGTGGTCGGTGGCCTGCAGCGCGGCGGGGTCGTCCAGCCGCGAGTCGTCGAAGGAGCTCATGCGTTCTCGGGAGCCTCGTTCTGGGGAGCGTCGTTCGTGGTTTGGCGGGCCTCGTCGATCAGCAGCACCGGGATGTCGTCGCGGACCGGGTAGGCCAGCGCGCAGGTGGCGTTGGTGCAGACGAGTTCGCTCGCCTCGTCGTCCACGCGGAACTCCGAGCGGCACTTCGGGCAGACCAGAATGCTCAGCAGGTCCGGGTCCAGGTTCACGTTAGGGGGAGTCATCGAGTTCCTTTGCTCACTTCCGGTGCACCAGTGATCAGGGCCAGTACTTCGTCGCGGACCCGCTCCATGGTGGCGGCGTCCGCGGCCTCGACGTTCAGCCGCAGCAGCGGCTCGGTGTTCGACGCGCGCACGTTGAACCACCACTGTCCTCCATCTGCTGTCACGCTAGTGACGGTCAGACCGTCCAGGTGGTCAACGGTAATGCCCTCGCGGCCTTCGTAGGTGTCTTCAATCGCCGCGACCGTGGCCGCCGCGTCGTCCACCCGGCTGTTGACCTCGCCGGAGGCCACGTAGCGCTCGTAGACCGAGAAAAGATCACTGGCCGGCTTGTCCTGCTCACCGAGCGCCGCCAGCACGTGCAGCGCCGCGAGCATGCCGGTGTCGGCCCGCCAGAAGTCCCGGAAGTAGTAGTGCGCCGAGTGCTCGCCGCCGAAGACGGCGTCGGTCTCGGCCATCTTCGCCTTGATGTAGGAGTGCCCGACCCGCGCCCGGACCGGCGTACCGCCGTGTTCGGTGATCAGTTCGGGGACCGCCTTGGAGGTGATCAGGTTGTGGATCACGGCGGAGCCCGGGTGCTTGGCGAGCTCCCGGACGGCGACGGCGCCGGTGATCGCGCTCGGCGAGATCGGGTCGCCCTTCTCGTCCACCACGAAGCAGCGGTCCGCGTCGCCGTCGAAGGCCAGCCCCAGGTCGGCGCCGACCTCGCGCACCTTGGCCTGCAGGTCGACCAGGTTCTTCGGGTCGAGCGGGTTCGCCTCGTGGTTGGGGAAGTTGCCGTCCAGCTCGAAGTACATCGGCACGATCTCGACCGGGCCGGTGGCGAACACGGCCGGCACGGTGTGGCCGCCCATCCCGTTGCCGGCGTCGACGACCACCTTCAGCGGCCGGATGCCGCTCAGGTCGACCAGGTCGTTCAGATGGTCCGCGTACGCCGTGAGCAGGTTCTTCCGGGTCACCTTGCCCGGCACCGGCACGGGTGACAGCCCGTCGATCAGGGTCTTCTCGACCAGGTCGGCGATGTCCCGCAGGCCGGAGTCCGAGCCGACCGGGGAGGCTCCCGCCCGGCACATCTTGATCCCGTTGTACTGCGCCGGGTTGTGGCTGGCCGTGAACATCGCGCCGGGCAACTGGAGCCGCCCGGAGGCGAAGTACAGCTGGTCGGTGGAGGCCAGCCCGATGTCGACCACGTCGGCACCGGTGCTGGTGACTCCCTCGGCGAAGGCGGCCGCCAGCCCCGGGCTCGACGGGCGCATGTCGTAGCCGATCACCACCGCTCCGGGTCCGGAGAGCACGTCCAGGACCTCGACGAAGGCGGCACCGGTCGCCCGGGCCACCGCCTCGTCGAGCTCGTCCGGGACGACTCCGCGCACGTCGTACGCCTTGAAGATCGCAGCAACGTCAGCCATGCGTGGACCCTATCTGGCCCGGGCGGGAAACCTGCGGTCAGGACGCCTGGAACCAGCCCGGGTTCTTCCGGTGGTGCACCTGCGGAAGCTGCCGCGGGCTGCTCGGAGCCGCCCAGCGGACCGCGTTGCCGAGGATCTGCTGGATCTCCGGCTGGTGGTAGGTCGGGAAGTCCTGGTCACCCGGCCGGAAGTAGAACACCCGGCCCTGGCCGCGGCGGTAGCAGCAGCCGGAGCGGAACACCTCGCCGCCGCTGAACGAGCTGACGAAGACCAGTTCGTCCGGCTGCGGGATGTCGAACAGCTCGCCGTACATCTCCTCCTGCTCGATCACCAGGGGATGCGGCACGCCCTGCGCGATCGGGTGCCCGGCGGCCACCGTCCAAAGCAGCTCCCGGTCGTCCTCACTGCGCCAGTCGAGCGAGCAGGTGGTGCCCATCAGCCGGATGAAGATCTTCGAGAAGTGCGCGGAGTGCAGCGCGATCAGGCCCATCCCGGACAGCACGGCCTGCTGGACCCGGTCGACGACCGCGTCGTCCACGTCGCCGTGCGAGCGGTGCCCCCACCAAGTGAGCACGTCAGTGTCGGCCAGGACCTCCTCGGTGAGCCCGTGCTCGGGCTGCTGCAGCCACGCGGTACGGACCACGACGTCCTGGCCGAGCTTGGCGCGCAGGCCGGCGGCGATCGTCTCGTGCATCGTGTCGGGATAGACCTTCTGCACCTGGGCGTCGTCCTGCTCGTGGACGTTCTCGCCCCAGACGGTGACGCGGATCGGGTCAGTCATGCAGCACTACCTCTCGTCCGGCCTGCGCCGAGGCGTAGGCGGCGTCGATGACCTGGGTGCGCAGCAGCGCCTCCGAGCCGTTGTGGGCGGACCAGTCGCCGCTGTGCACGATCGCGACGAACTCGCTGACCACCGCGCGGTGGCCGAGCCCGGCACCGGTCGCCGGCCGCACCTCGGCGGGTACGCCGCCGACGTCGGTGAAGATCCTCAGGGTGTCGTCGTTCGTGTAGTTCTGGACCTCGATCTTGGCGCCGCCCTCGGTCCCGAACAGCTCGATGCCGAAGTTGTCGCCCGGTGCCCGGTAGGTCGCCCAGCTGGTCTCCAGCTGCAGCGCGCCGCCGCCCTCCAGCCGCAGGTACGCCGTGGCCAGGTCCTCCACCTCGAACGCGGAGCCGAGCGTGTTCGCGTTCGCCACCGAGCTGCCCCGGCCGCGGGGGCCGAGCTCGGCGAAGGTGTTCGCGCTGACCGTGGTCACCTTCGGCTCGCTGAGCAGGTGCAGCGCGAGATCCAGGATGTGCACGCCCAGATCGATCAGCGGGCCGCCGCCGGACAGCTCGCGGTTGGTGAACCAGCCGCCCATCCCGGGGATGCCGTTGCGGCGCATCCAGTGCGCCTTGGCGTAGTAGATCCGGCCCAGCAGGCCCTCGTCGATCTGGTGCTTGAGGACGGCGACGTCGCCGCGCTCGCGGTGGTTGAACACCACCTTGAGCACCTTGCCGGCCTTGTTGGCGGCCTCGACCATCGCGGTGCCCTCGGCGACCGTCCTGGCCAGCGGCTTTTCGCAGAGCACGTGCAGGCCCCGGTCCAGGGCCGCGAGCGCGATCGGCGCGTGCAGCTGCGTCGGGGTGCCGATGCTGACGGCGTCCAGGCCGTCGACGGCGATCAGGTCCTCCCATTTCTCGAAGAGCTGCGGCACCTGGTGCTTGGCACCGAGACTCTTCAGCGTGTCCGTCTCCAGCCCCGCCAGCGCCACCACTTCGACGTCGGGCAACTCGGAGAACGCCTCCAGCGCGGTCCGGCCGGCAAAGCCGAGGCCGACCACTCCGACCCGTAGTTTTTGATCGTTCACAAGTCAGGAGTCTTGTCAGTACCTGACAACGTGGTCAACCTCATCCCACGCTATGAAACACGTTCCAACGCCGAGGAGCCGGCCGGAGCGCTCAGGCGTGCTCGGTGTTGCCCGACGGAGTGTCGTCAGGATCACGCAACATCCGCAGGTGACCGCGGCGGGCCACCTCGACCGGGGCGGGCTGGGTCGGCAACGGCCGAGCGGCCTCCCGGACCGCGTTCGCCAGCGCCTCGAGGTCGTCGTTCGACGGCCCGGAGGCGGCCGGGTCCGGAGCCAGCCGGATCACTTCCCACCCGTTCGGGGCGGTCAAGCGGTCGGCGTGGTCGGCGCAGAGGTCGTAGCAGTGCGGTTCGGCGTACGTCGCCAGCGGACCCAGAACGCAGGTGGAATCGGCATAGACGTAGGTGAGCGTCGACACGGCCGGCCGATGGCAGGCGGCGCGCGAACAGATCCTGGCGATGCTCACGTCCAGACGCTACCCCCACTAGGCTGATCGCGTGACCGAGGCTCGCCGTCATCGACGGCACATCGACCGCCACGGGCGTGGCATGCTCGGCCCGATCAGCCGGCCGAGCAGCTTCGCGCCGCGTGGACTGCCCCTGCAGCGTTCGGCAGCGGCCCAGTTCGACGAGGTCGTGGCGATCGAGGTGACCCGGCTGGAGAAGCGGTTGCCGCAGGTCGTCGCGCGGGTCGAGTTCGCCATCGAGGACGTGCCGAACCTCGATCTGCACGCGGGCGAGATCCCACTCACCCACTCCACCGGCGGCACCTCGCACGAGCCCTACCGGATCGTGGTCTTCCGCCGCCCGATCGAGCTGCGGGCCGAGCGCTCCGGCACCAGCCTGGCCTGGCTGGTCCGGTCCGCGCTGGTGCTCGAGCTCGCCGACGTGCTGGCGTTGTCGCCGGAGCAGATCGACCCCGAGTTCGACAGCGACGACGACTGACCCTGGTACTGGCTACTTCAGCGCCGCGCTGAGGTCGGGCTGGGCTCCGAGCTGGGCCCGGAAGACCAGTGAGGTCGTCAGCGGCCAGGCGGCCACGAACGGCACGTCGTCCTCATCCGGCTTCGCCGGCGGCATCAACGTCGCCGCCGCGATCACCGAACCGCGGGTCTGCTCGACCATCAGGTACGTCGGCCTGGTCTGCGCCTTGAAGGTGACGACACTCGTCGCGCCGTTGAGCACGTCGAGCGAGCGGGTCTCGATCCCCTTGCCCGCGGCGTCGCGCAACTCGTACCGGACGCTGGCCGTCTTGCCCGGCGCGGTCACCTGCAACTGGACCGGCTGCGCGTGCGCCGGCACCACCAGGTAGGCGGGACCGCTCAGCGGATCCACCGACCCGACCGAGGAGAAGTCGGTACCGCTCTTGTCGAGGTTGCGGACCGAGGCGGTGACCGGCTGGTCGGAGCTGATGGTGATCGCCGACGGGTCGCCCCGCAGTACGGTGTCGAGGCGGACCGCCTTGACCGAGCCGGCCGGGATCTGGACCGACGAGAGCTCCGCCGGCTTGAACGGCCCGTTCGGCCCGTTCACGGTCAGGGTCGCGGTCGCCTGCAGGTCGCCGGGGTTGGCGATCGTCAGGATCCGTACTCCGGCGCCCGGCGCCAGCCCGGGCACCATCACCGTCTTGGCGGGCGGAGCCGACGTGTTCAGCCAGTCCACCCCGGCCGGGGTCGAACCGTTCGTCGCGTTGTTCCGCAGCGACGGGGCCACCCGGCCGCCGGTGGACTCGACGTGCAGCGCCAGATCGCGCATCTTCGGCGCCACCAGGCTGAGGTAGAGCTCCGTGGTCCCGCGAGCCGGTACGACGATGCCGCGCGCCGACGGGAGGTCCAGGACGCCGCCGGTCGAGTAGACCTTGACGTTCACCTCGGCGTTGATGGTGTCCAGGTTGGTCAGCACCAGGACGTCACGGCGGCCGGTCGCGCCGCTGGCCCCGACGAACCAGAAGTCCGAACCGGGAAGCTGGCATTGCACGCTCGCCATCCCGCGGTTGACCCCTTCGGTGGCGGTCGACGTACTGGTTCCGGTGGTACCGGCGGCGAGCGGGCCGGTGCCTTGGATCGACAGCGGCTGCGGCTTCGCCGTAGCGACCGTCGCCGCGATCTTGCCGCGGACCAGGACCGAGCCGACCGGGTCGGCCGAGGTCGGCAGCGGCGCGATCGACAGCGGCTCCTCGGTGCCCTCGGCGGTCGGGGTGTCCTTGGGCAGGTACGGCGAGACGGCGTTGACGAAGCTCTGCGTCTTGTTACCCGCACCCGGTGTCGGGCAGGACAGCGCTGTCCGGTTCACGATCGTGCGGGTCGGCTCCCCGGCGCCCTCCGGTTGCGTCACCGGCGTCTTCGCGTTCGTCACCACGCCCAGGCCGCCGGCGGCCGCCATGGCGAGCACACAGGCACCGAGCCGGATCCGGAAGTCCGACAGCAGTCTGGTCACGAAACCCTCCTTGCGTGGGTCCCGTGCGGTACTGCGACCGTGCGGCGCGCAGTCGGCAGGCACGAGATCAGCGCGATGATCCAGGCGATGATGCCGAGCACCCGCCACAGATCGCGCACGTCGTCCTGCAGAGGTGCCTTGCCCTCGACCTTCGACCGGTCCACCAGCCAGGAGGCGTCGTCCGCGTCCGCGCTGGCCCGGGTCAGGCCGGGCAGCGAGTCGAGCGTCGCCATCAGCGTCGGGTCGACCGGCGCCGGCAGGTACACGTAGTCGATCGCCAGCGACGCGAACTCACGGCCTTCCTCACCGGTGCCGCCACCACCCAGCGCCGACAGCACGTCGGTGACCGGCTTGGTCTGCTCCGCCGTCGGCGCCGCCTCCAGCGATCCCATCCGGGGCCCGCCGTCCCGCACCAGCGAGAACCGCATCGCGCTCTCCGGATCCTTGCGGACCACCAGGATCGACGCGTTCTGCGGCGGACCCTGCGCCGACATCAGGTACGCCGGGAGGTCCTGCTCGGGTCCACGCCGCAGCGGCCCGTCGTCACCACGAACCAGCCAGAACCCGGCCGTGACGACGGTGGCCACCAGGACCAGACCGAGTACGCCTTGGAGGATGAGCTCGCGAGACTTGCCGATGGAGTCCCAGGCGACGGTGATCGCGATGATCCAGCCAGCGGTCATCAGGAACATCAGCGGACCACTACCGCCACCGAGACGGCTGGCCACGAGCGTCCCGGCCAGTCCGGCCAGAGCCGCGAACCAGCCGAGCAACTCGTACCGCTGACGGGACTGCCGCGTCAGGGCGAGCAGAGCCACCAGAATCAGCGGTACCACGAACCACCAGGGCACGGGGGCGCCTTGCGGAGTACCGGTCAGGAGGTGCGCGAGGCTGTCACCAGGTCCGACGGCCGCAGTAGGTGGACCGCCTGCCTCCTGGCCGAGCCGAGAGGGGTGCAGCACCAACTGGATCGTCCAGGGCAGCACCAGCAGCAAACCGAGGACGACCGAGAACACCAACTGCCGCGCCTGCCGACGCCAACCGAGGCCGAGCACGGCACCCGCTATCAAGGTGACGCTGACCAGAAGTCCGAGAGCCGGGGTGAAAGCGAAGAGAATCGCCTGGCAGATGCCGGCGAACCAGGCGGCCCGCCAACTGCCCTGGATGACCACACGTCTGCGCCGCGCAACCGTGTGAACGGCTGCACCGAGCAGGGGCAGCACGATCGCCGCCACACACGTCCCGATCCGCCCTTGCGACACAGCACCGTTGGCGAACACAGCCAACCCGTACGCCGAAGCTCCCCACGCGCGGGCGACCCGATCGACCACGAAGGCCCGCAGCAGAACCCAAGCGGCCAAGGCGGCAAGCGGAATCGCACCGAGCAGGATGACGTTGGTCGCGCCGGACGGACCGAAGGTGATCGCCGACAGCGCCCAGAACTGACCGAGCCAGGCAGGCGGAGTCACCCCGGCCGGAGCGGCGGCGGCCGCGTGCCAGAGCGAGGCGAGGCTTTCATGCGGAGGCAGCAGCAGGTTCGAACGCAGTACGCCGCCGCCGATCAGGCTGCGTGCGGCCACGAGCGCACCGAGGAACAGGAAAACCCAGGCCACCAGGAAAGGCCGCCGGATCAACTGCCGACGCCAGCGTGGCTGGTCCTGCGCGACCCGCGCCGTGCTCTTCGCCCGGCGGGCCGTCGTGACGACCTGCTCCTCAGGCTCGTCGGCCCAGGCCTCACGCAACCGCTCGGAGATCGTGCTTCCGGTCTCCTCGAGGTTGTGCCGCAGTGCGTGCACCGACCGCGAGAACAGGTACTTGATGTCGTCGTACGGGACACGATCGAGCCGGCGGCGATCCTTGCGGGCCTGGGTCCAGCCGCCGGCCAGCAACGTGCCCAGCAGCGCGGTCCACTCGTCGACGGCACCCGAGGGCGTCTTGCCGATGAGGAACCAGATCGATCGGACCAGGGTGCCGAGCAGAAACCTCAACACCAGCAGGGGAAGCAGCTTGCCAGGCGCGTTCGCCAGAACGGTGTAGTACGCGTGGGCACGGTCGAGTTGGTACGCGTGCCGCCTGGTGCCGGCCAGCGCGCGCTCACCGGTCGCCGCGGCCTGCGCGTGGTAGACGACCGCGTCCGGAGCGACGCCGACCTTGAAGCCGGCCCGGCTGGCCCGCCAGCCGAAGTCGATGTCGTCGCGGAACATCGGCAGCCGCGGGTCGAACCCGTGCAGCGATTCCCAGACGTCGCGACGGACCAGCATGCCGGCCGAACTGACCGCGAGCACCTGCCGCGGCTGGTCGTGCTGGCCCTGGTCGAGCTCGCCGTTCTCGATCCCGGTGTCGCGGCGGCCGCCGAGCGACGTGGTGACGCCGACCTCGAGCAGTTCGCGGTCCCGCGGCCACAACCGCAGCTTGGGACCCCAGACGCCGGTGTCGGGCGCCAACGTGGCCTGGAAGAGCAGGTGCTCCAGCGCCTTCGGAGCGGGGGCGCAGTCGTCGTGCAGCAACCACAGCCACTCGACCACGGTCAGTCCGCCGTCGTCGCCGTACGGACCGACGGCTGAGGGGATGGGCGCGAAGCCGACCGCCTCCAGGCCGCGGGCGACCGCAGTACCGAAGCCGGAGCGGGCGGACAAGCTGACCACTGGCTCGACGGCAGGCATCTCGGCGAGCAGTTCGGCCGTCTCGTCGGTGGAACCGGTGTCCACCGCGATCAGTCGCTCGGGACGCCGGTCCAGCGCCCACAGCGCCTCGGTCAGGCGGGGCAGCCAGGCGGCGCCCTCGTGCCCGACCACGACCGCGGTGACGACATGCCGGATCCGTGCGCGACCCAGCGGATCGTCGGTGCGGTCGGTCGGGAAGTCGACTGAGTCGAAGAACTCCCAGCCGGCCGGAGCTTCTGATTCCATGCGGAGCAGTGACACCTCAGGGGGAAGGAACGGCCTGCCTCACCCCCGGCAGGGGGCTTGGCGAGGACTCACCTTACGCGACACCGAGGACCGTCCGTACACAGCAGCGGGCCCCGGTGGACAAAGTCCGGCCGGGGCCTCACGCAGAAGTTCGTGTTGAGTTCGCGGTGCTGTCTTCGGCACGCCGACGACGGCGGGGTGGCAGGGCACCACCACCGGTCGATCAGGCCTGCGTCAGACTGCCTTCTTCTTCAGCTTGCGCCGTTCCCGCTCCGACAGCCCGCCCCAGATTCCGAAGCGCTCGTCGTTCTGCAGTGCGTACTCGAGGCACTCGCCCCGCACGTCACAACCGAGGCAGACCTTCTTCGCCTCGCGGGTGGAACCGCCCTTCTCCGGGAAGAAAGCCTCTGGATCGGTCTGGGCGCACAGCGCCCGTTCCTGCCAGTTCGGCTCCTCCTCGATCGCCTCACCGTCGACAATCGCCATCAGCGTCTCTGTCACGGTACGACCTCCTCGACCCTGTTCGTTCCCCTGTACATGTGGGTTTGCGGTTCCACATGCCTGACCTCGACCGTTCTGTGTGCTGAAAACGGTCCCCGATACCGAGTGTCCAACGAACGACACGGTTGAAATTACATTCCTGCAATCCACGAAAGTCAAGCCGTGGTCTGCTATTGGCATCATCCGCAACACGGCTGCAAAAGAACGAGAGGCCTGTCTGCACAGGCCTCTCGGTCACTTCAGCACCGCTTCGCGGCGATTTTGACTTCCCGGTCAGGAAGGCTGGGACCACCAGCCCTGCTGGCCACCCTGGCCCGGCTGCTGCTGGGGGTCGTCTTCCTTCGGAGTCTCGGAAACACGCGGTTCCACGCGGGTTTCGTCGGCACCCTCGGCCGCCGCCTCGGCAGGCTGCTCGGCCGCGGGGACCTCTTCAGCCGGCCAGGTCTGGCCTTCCTGCTGCCAGGTCTGCTCCGGCTGAACTGCTTCCTGCGCAGGCCATTCCTGCTGAGCCGGCTGGCCGTAGCCTTCCTGGCCGGCCCACTGCTGCTGACCGGCTTCGGCGCCGCCCCACTGCTGCTGCTGCTCCTGCGGCCACTGCTGCGCCTGGTCCTGGCCGCCCCACTGCTGCTGGCCTTCCTGGCTCCACTGCTGGGTCGGCTCGACGGTCTGGGCCTCAGCGGACCAAGCCTGCTCGGCCGGCTGCTGCTCCGCCTGCGGCTGAGCCTCTGCTTCGCTGGCAGACCACGTCTGCTGCTCGCCCTGGTTCCAGCTCTGCTCCTGCGGCCACTGCTGCTCGCCACCCTGTGCCGCGGCGTAACCACCGGCAGCACCTGCGGCGGCTCCAGCCGCACCCGCGCCGTACGCGCCGTACTGGCCCTGCTCGGCCTGGCCATACTGGCCCTGCTGAGCGCCGTACTGGCCGTACTGGCCCTGGGCGCCCTGCTGGCCGTACTGACCGCTCTGCTGACCGTACTGGCCGCCCTGCTGGCCGTACTGCCCCTGGCCGCCCTGACCGGCGAACTGGCCGTGCGGGCCGGCCTTCGGCGCACGCGCCGGAGCCGGGAGAGCCTGGAAGGTCTTCATGATGTAGAGACCGGCCGCGCCGTAGAGCGCGAGACCGCCGAGGGCGTAGAGGAAGCCGACGATCTTCAGACCGGCGTCACCGGTCTCGGCGAAGCCGGCGAACGCGGTGATCAGCCCCAGCACAATGATCAGGCCGGCGATCGCCAGCGCGGCCAGGGCGACGGTCCGGGCGTTCGGGGTGTGCTCACCGGCTTCGGACACCAGCCAGACGGCGGCGACGAGCGAGAGCAGCACCACCAGCGCCGTCAGGCCGGGCGGGGTTAGCGTGCCCTGCACTCCGCCGGCGGCCGCGGTGAAGCCCGCGCCGCCGACGAACAGCCGGATCAGCGAGGCCAGCGCGAAGAGACCGGCGAAGGCAAGTAAGGCATACGCGACCGGCTCTCTGAGCTTCTTGGTTGCGTCGGTGACCACGAGGGCTCCTCGGGATGTTGGGGGCCGTACAACTGACAGATACATATTGGACCTGGGCAGCATAGTCGTGCGGTGGTCCGTTGCTTTGACGACTCGTGGAGACTGTTCCCATGCGATTGACAGTGCTTGCCGGTGGCATCGGCGGTTCCACCTTCCTGCGCGGCCTGCTGAAGGCCCGCCCGGACGCCGAGATCACCGTGGTGGGGAACACCGCGGACGACATCACCCTGTTCGGGCTGCGGGTCTGCCCCGACCTCGACACGGTGATGTACACGCTGGGCGGCGGCATCTCGGCCGAGCGCGGCTGGGGCCGGGAGGACGAGACCTGGGTGATCAAGGAGGAACTCGCGGCGTACGGCGTGGAGCCGACCTGGTTCGGCCTCGGCGACCGGGACATCGCGACCCACCTGGTCCGGACCCAGATGCTCGACGCCGGGTACGGCCTGGCCGCGGTGACCGAGGCGCTGTCCGCGCGCTGGAACCTGCCGGTCCGGCTGCTGCCGATGAGCGACGACCGGGTCGAGACCCACGTGGTGGTGGACGATCCGGAGAAGCCGGGCACCCGCAAGGCGATCCACTTCCAGGAGTACTGGGTCCGGCTGCACGCCGAGGTGACGGCCCACCAGATCCTGGCGATCGGGCAGGACAAGGCCAAGCCGGCGCCCGGCGTACTGGATGCGATCGCCGAGTGCGACGCGCTGCTGCTGCCACCGTCCAACCCGGTGGTCTCGATCGGCACGATCCTCGGCGTCCCGGGGATCCGCGACGCGGTCCGGGAGACGGCCGCGCCGGTCATCGGCGTCTCCCCCATCATCGGGACCGGTCCGGTCCGCGGCATGGCGGACAAGGTGCTCGCGGCCATCGGGGTGGAGTCGACGGCCTCGGCCGTGGCGACCCACTACGGCTCGCGCGCCGCCGGCGGCGTACTGGACGGCTGGCTGATCGACACGTCTGACTCGGCTCAGCTCGAGTCGATCGCGACGGCCGGGATCCACGCGCAGGCCGTGCCGCTGTGGATGACCGACGAGACCACCACCGCGGCCATCGCCTCCGCCGCCCTGACGCTGGCCGAGGCGGTTCGCCGGTGAGGAAGCACCTCGAAATCTTCCCGGTCACCGGGCTGCCCGAGGTGGCCTCCGGGGATGATCTGGCCGCGCTCATCGGCGACGCGGCCGATCTGCGCGACGGTGATGTGATCTCCGTGACGTCCAAGATCGTCAGCAAGGCCGAGGGCCGGCTGACCACCGGCACCCGGGACGAGGCGATCGACGCCGAACTTGTCCGGGTGGTCGCGCAGCGGGGCGACACCCGGATTGTGCAGACCCGCCACGGCCTGGTGATGGCCGCAGCGGGCACAGACACCTCCAACACCCGGCCTGGCACGGTCCTGCTGCTCCCAGTCGACCCGGACCTGTCCGCCCGCACCCTTCGCGAGGCCCTGAAGGATCGGTACGACGTCAACGTGGGCGTGGTGGTCACCGACACCCTCGGGCGGCCCTGGCGGAACGGTCAGGTCGACCTGGCCATCGGAGCCGCCGGAGTCCAGGTGATCGAGGACCTGCGCGGCACGACCGACAGCCACGGCAACGTACTGGCCGTCACCGAGCCCGCCCTGGCTGACGAGATCGCCTCCTCCAGTGAACTGGTGAAGGGCAAGGCCGACGGCGTACCGGTCGCAGTACTGCGGGGGCTGGCGGACGTGGTCCTGCCGGTCGGGGAGCACGGGCCGGGCGCTCGGGCGCTGGTGCGGGACTCCGAGCTGGACCTGTTCAGCCTGGGCACCCGCGAGGCGGCGCGGGCCGCAGTACTGGCTCGTCAGGCGCCGAGCGGGCCGCGAGAGGTCGATCCGGCCCTGTGGGACGGCCTGCTCGTCGACGACGAGGACGTGCACATCGAGTTGCTGGACGGCGCCCTCGGGGTTTTCGGGGACGATCCGGTGGCGGTCGGGATGATCGCCGAGCGGCTGGCGGTGCTGCTGCACGCGGAGGGCTACGGGGTGACCGTCCGGACCGGACCGGGGAGTGAGGCGACGGTCACGTTCGGCTCACGGTCTCGGTAGCTTTCTAGGCAACTTCTCAGGCGGCTTGCGTACACTTCATCCGCACGGCGGCTCCGAGACCGCCCCTGATCCGGGAAGACCATCACTGTGGGTAAGTCTCAGAAGCAGTCACGCCGCGAGCTCATCGAGAAGATGACGCGCGACCAGGCCCGGTCCGACAAGCGCCGGACCCTCCTCATCGTGGCCGGTTCCATCATCGTCGGGCTCGGGATCATCGCCGTCCCGGCGGTCAAGCTGATCCAGGACTCCAGGACCAGGGACACCGCCATCGCCTCGCTGGGTGCCGCCGCCACGGCTGCCTCCTGCGACGCGGTCATCGACGACAAGGCGTCCGGCACCCAGGACCACAAGCCGGACGGCGAGGTGATCAACTACCCGGTGTCCCCGCCGTCCTCCGGCCCGCACTACGCGGTCTGGGCGCCGTTCGGCAAGACCTTCTACAGCGAGGGTGACCGCCCGCCGGTGCCGAACCTGGTGCACAACCTCGAACACGGCTACACGATCCTCTGGTACAACGACTCGACCGCCAAGAACAAGGAACAGGTCGATCTGATCGAGAAGATCGCCAAGGCCAAGCTGCCGGACAGCGCGAACGGCAAGTTCATCGCCGCCCCGTACCGCGCCACCGACGGCGGCCCCGCCTGGCCGGCCGGCAAGAACGTCGCCTTCTCCCACTGGAGCGGCAACACCCCGGGCCAGACCACAGCCCTCGGCCACCGCCAGTTCTGCGGCTCCGTCAGCGGCGAGGCCCTCCAGCAGTTCATGGAGAAGTTCCCCTCCACCGACGCCCAGGAACCCAACGGCGGCTGACCGCCAGTGCCATCCGACCTGGCCATCAACCTCGTCGCCACTTTCATCGCGTTTCTGACTGGTCTCTTCGCGCGCTCCGCCTACCACCGCCTGCGGGGAAAGGCTCTGCAGCGGAACCGCAAGCGCATCATGGAGCAGCGCCATCCGACCTTCACTGCTCCATGGCTGGTCAACTACTACCGCGAGAACGGCCACGTCGACGATCTCTATGCGGCGGAGTTCGGTGACGGTGTAGTCCAGGTGCCATTCCTGGTCAGGCCGACCTGGCACCTGGACAACGTCTCCGAGGACGAACTCATCGACCAGGCGATGCCGCAGCGGCAAGCGACTGTGCCGATCGACCGGAAGCTGTTGAAACGCCGTGGGCGATACCTGTCCCTGACCGACCGGCACGGCGAGCCATGGAACGATCTGATCGCCTGCGCCAAAGGTGTGTCCGAGACCGAGGCCGGTCCTCGTATTCAACTCCAGGTCGCCGAGTACTTTCAGTACCTTTCGGCATGCGGGCCACTCGAGGACGAGACCTATCGCGCGGTGCGTACGGCGAGAGCCAAGACGCCCATCCGGGATCGTGTCCTGAGCTCGGCTGCCGAAGCCGCCCGCTGTGATCTCGGTGCGCACGCGTTCGGCATGCAGGTGGCGGTCGTCTTCGACGACGGTCAGCGACTTCGGATCCTGATCCAGCGACGTTCGTACTCCGTCTCCATCTATGGTGGCGCCTTGGCCGTCGTTCCGGTGTTCGGATGCCAGACCACCGACCTCACCGCCAATACCCGCGTGTCCTTGTTCCACAACTTCCTTCGAGAGGTCTACGAGGAGCTGTACGGCGGAGCCGAGGTCGAGCAGAAGACCGCCAGGGTGGATCCGGCCTGGTTCTACCGTGAGGCTCCGATCGAACGCCTGATCAAGGCGCGTTCCACCGGGCAACTCGACTTCCGCTTGCTGGGCTTCGGTTTCGACGCGCTGAATGGCGAGATGGACGTGCTGGCTCTAGCCTTGTTCAAGGAGAGCCGCTTCTCTCGGATCGAGTTGAGTGAGATGGCCATGAACTGGGAGATCAATGACATCCAGGTGTGGGATCTGTTCGGCCAGGAACTGACTGACGCCCTGACGGCCGGCGAGTTCTCACCGGGCAGCGTTTACACGATCATGCGTTGCCGGCAGCAGTTACGCGGGCAACTGCCCGCGCCCGCATGAGCCAGTCGTACGAGTCGTGCGCACTGTGTGATACCCGGAAGCGTTCCATCGAGTACGAGCTACCCATCGGCACGATCGTCGCGTGTGAGCGATGTGGTCTGGTCTCCCTGGTGGATTCGGAGACGAGCGAATTGGTCACGTGCTCGTACGACGCTGGTTACTACCACGCTGCGGCCGGCAACGCCTCGGTCGGCTACACCGATTACTTCGGATCGGAGGCGACGTCCCGAGATTCATTCGCGCGAAGCCTGGCCGTCGGGTTGACCACACGATTCCCTGCGGCCCGGAAGACGCTGGACATCGGTTGTGGCGGCGGCTATCTCGTGCGGGCGTTGGCCGATCGCGGCCTGGACGCACGCGGCGTCGACACCTCAGCCTTCGCTGTCGCTCATGGCGTCGAGGGAACTGCCGGAAGGCTCGTCGAAGGCACGATGTCGGTGATGGCGGACGTGGCTCCCTTCGACATCGTCACGATGATGGACGTCATCGAGCATCTACCCGACCCGGTGTCAGCAATCCGCGGAGCCTTCTCGTTCCTGCGCGAAGGCGGCAGTCTCGTGGTTCTGACGCCGCGATACGGCGGTGCCCTGCTCCAGAGGCAGGGCACCGAATACGTCCACTTCAACTCGGATCACATGTATTACTTCACCGAGCAGACGTTGTCCGCTGTGCTCCGAAAGGCAACGGGTAGCGATGTGGCGACACAGGACGTGCTCAGCACTTTGATGGACTGGCATGTCGCCGTTCCCGCGGATGTCCAGCACAAGTACACAGCGGACCGCGACAGCATCATCGCAGTCGTGACCCGCGAGCTAGATGTACTCCGCGGCGCCGGCCTTCTCCAGTTCGTCAACCATCTTCTTGACGTCCTGAGCGCGACTACGATCACAAACCAGCAGGACATCCGACGTGTCGACGATGACGAGGTCTTCGACGCCGATCGCCGTCACGAGCCTGCTTCCGTCTGAGACGACGACCAGATTCTTGCTGTCACTCATCCGAACGTCTGATGCCGACCTGTACCGGTCAGCCTCCCGGGCGGCATCCACCTCGATGATCACGTTGCCGTTCTCATCTCCCCCCTGAATCTCTCCCAGGGCGTGATAGTCGCCGACATCGCTCCATCCGAAGTCGCCGGGGACAGTGGCGACCATTCCGTCCCTGGCCGCGGGCTCCATCAGCAAGTACTCGATCGCGATTTTGGGCAGGTTCGGCCAGACGCGGGCCAGCACTTCCTCCCGCTCGTCGGACCACCATGCCGCCGCGATGATCTGGAGATTGTCGTGGAACTCAGGCTCACGCTTCTGAAGCTCCTCCAGGAAGACCTGCACACGCCAGACGAAGAAGCTGGCATTCCAGAGATACTCGCCGGAATCCACATACTCCTTCGCCAGTTCGTATTTCGGCTTCTCGACGAACTCTTCGACCCGGAACATCCCCGTATCACCGATCGCGGAGCCACGGCGGATATAGCCATATCCGGTCTCCGGTCTCGTGGGTGTGATCCCGACGGTCATCAAGTTTCCGTCCTCCGCCCCCTTGATCGCTGTCTCCACCGCGGCGCAGAACCGCTCGGGGTGCCTGACGACGTGGTCAGCCGCGAACGAGCCCATCACCGCCTCGGGATCGATCGTCGCGATCACCGCGGCTGCCAGTGCGATCGCTGGTCCGGATTCGCGGGGCGCGGGTTCGACCAAGATGTTGCCGGCCGGGAGCTCGGGCAGCTCGCGGCTGATCAGCGGGGCGAGCACCCCACTTGTCACCACATAGGTGTTCTCCTCAGGCGCCAACGGACGGAGCCTGGTCAACGTTGCCCGGAGAAGGCTGCTACCCGGGGCTCCGAGCGCCCGCATGAACTTCGGGTAGTTGGCCCGGGACAACGGCCAGAGGCGCTTCCCGCTTCCGCCGGCCGGAATGATCGGGTAGAAACCGGCTCTTGGCGATGTCTTCGCGTCGGTCATTGGAAGACTCTAGCTGGCGGATATCAGGAGTCCGCTACCCGCCGTCGCTCACCCGCGGTCGAGTCCAGGGTTGCAGCTGAATCCCCACTACCGGGCGGGGCAGGGTGGGAGGTCAGGACGTACCAGTTGTGCGGTGGTACGACGGTGGGGTCCGTTGGGGGTGGGGTGTTCTCGGGGTGGGCCTCGAGGGTGTAGCCGGTGAGGTCGAGGGGGAAGTGGTGGGGCTCGTCGGCGAGGTTGAGGAGGACCAGCAGGTGGTTTTCGCCGTCGTGGGAGTGCAGGGCGATGGCTTGGTTGGTGAGGTGGTCGACGGTGGTTCGTGCTCGCACCAGCCACGCGTTGCGGCGGCGTACGGAGATGAGGCGTTGGTGCAGGCGGTACGTCGGCCAGCCGTCGGGTGCGAGGTCCGCGGGGGTCGCCGGGAAGGCGGGGCGGATCGCGTCGTCGCCGCCCTCGCGATCCTCCTTGAGGCCGCGGAAGGCCTGTTCGTCGCCGTAGTAGATGCTCGGGATGCCCGCCACGGCGAAGAGGATCGCGAACGCGTGGCCGAGGTGCCGTTCGTCCTCCAGTTGGGTGGCGATCCGGGTGACGTCGTGGTTGCCGACGAAGGTCTGTGGCACGAACGTGTCGAGCAGGTCGTCGTGCCGCTTCAGCGCGTACTCGAGTTCGAAGAAGTTGCCGTCGTTCAGCGAGCTCCAGATCGCCTTCCACAGCTCGTACTGCGTGATCGAGTCGAGCCCGCTCTCCTCGGCATAGCCCGCGTAGTCCCCATGGATCACCTCGCCGAAGAACCACGCCTCCGGGTACTGCGCCCGCACCTGCTCGAGCACGCCCCGCCAGAACCCAGCCGGTACTGCGTACGCCGCGTCCAGCCGCCAGCCGTCGACGCCGCGCGCGAGCCAGTGGCACATCACGTCCACCACGTACTGCGCGACGGCGGGCTCGTCGTGGTTCAGCACGACCAGGTGCTCATGGCCCTCGAAGACCTTGGTCTGGAAGAACTCCGGCGGCGCCTGGAAGCTCCGCCCGACGTGGTTGAAGACGCCGTCCAGCAGGACCCGCAGACCTCGGCCGTGCGCGGCTTCGATCAGCCGGTCGAAGTCCTCGTCGTCACCCAGGCGCGGGTCGATCCGGAAGTAGTCGACCGTGTCGTACCCGTGCGTCTCCGCGGCGAAGACCGGGCCGAGCAGCAGGCCCGAGCACCCCAGTTCGACGACGTAGTCGAGCCAGTTCTCCAACTGTCCGAGCCGATGCCGGACCGGCTCCTGGGCAGTAGCCTCGGCGCCCACGAACCCCAACGGGTAGGCGTGCCACCAGATCGCGTGGTCAGCTCTGCTCGGCTGCATCTTCGGCCGGGAGTTCGCAGGGCACCGGGTCCGGGACGATCTGGTCGACCGCCGTCCGCGGTGGTGGCAGCCGGAGATGGGCCATGTCCGCCGGCACCGGGGTATCCGGGCGGAAGACCGAGTCCGACTCACCGTCGATGCCGGTCGCGGGAGCGTCGGTCAGCCGGAACCGATCGCGGAGCCGGCCGTAGAAGTCGGTCGGACGGAGCCGGACCAGGCGGAGCCGCCGGACCGAGCCGAAGACGCCGATCCAGTCCCCCGGGTCAAGGATTCCGCGCAGTTGCCCGTCGATGCTGACCGCCGCCTGCCCAGAGTGCGGCAGCACCCGCAGCCCGACTGGTTCGTCAGGAGCCGCCACCACGGTCCGGTTGAAGGTCATGTGCGGCGCCACCGGGGTGAACACGACCGCTTCCATGTTCGGCGACAGGATCGGGCCACCCGCCGCGAAGCTGTACGCCGTACTGCCGGTGGGCGTCGCCACGATCACCGCGTCGGCCGAGTACGAAGCGAGCAGGCGGCCGGCCATGTAGACCCCGAGGCTCACCTGGTGGTCCCGGGCCAGCTTCTCCAGCACCACGTCGTTCAGGGCGGTCACGTCGAGGGCCACGCCCCATCCGTCGCCCTCGGTCGTCTCCGGTCGGAGGCCGGGTGGCGGCAGCGACGGACCGTGCCCGAAGCGGAGCAGAGCGTCCATCCCGGTTGGGATCTCCAGCGGCCGGGAGGCGCGCATCGTGAGCGTCATCCGCTCCTCGATCGTCGCCTGGCCGTTGTGGACGGCCTCGAGGGCCGCTTCGACGTCGCTGCAGGCCACCTCGGTCAGGAAGCCGACCTTGCCGAGGTCAACGCCCAGTACGGCGGCGTCGTTCTTGGCCGCGATCCGGGCGCCGCGCAGGAACGTCCCGTCACCGCCGAGCGTGACGACGAGGTCGGGGCTGCCGGCGTGCTGGAGTTCCGCCATCCCGCCGCGCCGGTGCTCGTGCTGCTTCCACACATCGATGTCGGTGCAGCCGATGCCGTTCCTGCCGCACCACTCACGGACCACTTCGGCCGCCTGGACGGCCAGCGGGCGGCCTTGATGAACGACGAGGCCGAGACGGCGGACAGGCACAGTCGATCTCCTTCGGATGGTCTGCGACCACCGTATGACATGGGGTCAGGCGTCTCCGGCGGTGGCGTGACGGGCGGCGGCCGTGATGATCGCATCGGTCTCGTCGTCGAACTCGCCGATCACCTCCTCGAGCAGATCCTCGAGGGCGACCACGCCGACCGGCTCCTCACCCTCCTGGACCACGGCGAGCTGTGAGTGGTTCTCGCGCATCACCCGGATCGCGACGGCGACCGGCGTGCCCGCCTGCAGCCGGAGGGGTTCGGTCATCAGGTCGGTGGCGCGCAGCGTGGTACCGCCTCGCGTGGTGGCGCGGGCCGCGTCGCTGACGTGCACGATGCCGCAGATCGCGGTACCGGTGCTCACGACGGCCAGGCGGGAGCGGCCTTCCCGGCGGCTGGTGAGCTCGACCTCGCGGGCCGGCGCCGAGGCGGGCACCGTGGACAGCTGCGAGGTCGGCGTCATCACCTGGGCGACGGTCGTGTTCTGCAGCGCCAGCATCGCGGTGAGCAGTTCGTGCTCGGGTTCGTCGAGGGTGCCGTGCTCGCGGGAGGACTCGATCAGCAGCCGCAGTTCGTCCGGGCCGTGCGCGTTCGCCAACTCGTTCTGCGGGGTCACGCCGACCAGCCGGACACACGCGTTCGCCAGGCTGTTCAGCACCAGCAGCAGTGGCCGGAAGACGTAGGTGAAGCCGCGGAACGGCAACGCCAGCAGCAAAGCGGACCGCTCCGGATCACTGATGGCCCAGGACTTCGGCGCCATCTCTCCCAGCAGGACGTGCAGCAGGCCGATCCCGCCGACCGCGATGATGAGGGAGACCACGTGCCCGACGCCCTCCGGCAGACCGAGCAGCTCGAACAGTGGATGCAGCAGGTGGGCCACGGCGGGCTCCGACAACGACCCGAGACCGAGCGTGCACAAGGTGATTCCAAGCTGAGCGCCCGCGAGCATCAGCGACAGCTCGCTGACACCGGCGATCGCCGCCCGGGCCGAACGGCTGCCGGCCGCGGCCGCCTGTTCGAGCCGGTGCCGCTTCGACGCGACCAGCGCGAACTCGGCCGAGACGAAGAACCCGTTGAGGATCAGCAGCAGCAAGGAGATGAGCAGCGCGACGGTGGTGCTCATGACAGCTGCTCCAGGACGACGAGGCCGGGCACGTGCCGCAGTACGGTCTGCACTGTCAGCTGGGCTCGCTCGAGCGGCACGGGTCTGCCGTCATGGTCGAAGCGCTGCGGCAGCTCGATGATCAACTCGTCGCCGATCACGGGGAGCCGGCCGAGCCCGGACATCACCAGGCCGGAGACGGTGTCGTAGTCGTCGTGCTCCGGCAGCTTGATCCCGGTCGCCTCCTCCACCTGGTCGATCCGCAGCCGGGCGGGCAAGGTCCAGGTGCCGTCCGGGTTCTGCTCCAGCTCCGTCTGGGGCAGATCGTCCTCGTCCCGGATCTCCCCGACGAGCTCCTCGGCGATGTCCTCCAGCGAGACGATCCCGTCGAACCCGCCGAACTCGTCCACGACGACGGCCAACTGGCGGTGCGCCGTACGGAGTTGCTGCAGGACCGCGGGCAGTTGCAGGGTGAACGGCACGACCACCGGCGCCGAGGCCAGCGAGCCGGTGGTGACGTGGGCCCGATCGGCCGGATCGACCTCGACGACGTCGCCGATCGCGATCACTCCGACCACCTCGTCGACCGAGGCGGCGATCACCGGGAACCGGCTGTGCCCGGTGTCGAGCAGTTCCACCACCCGGGTCAGCGGGTCGTCCTCGTGCACGGTGACCACGTCCACCCGCGGCGTCATCACCTCCCCCGCGATCCGGCGGCGGAAGTCGAGCCCGCGGTCCAGCAGCCGGGTGGTGTCCTGGTCCAGCAGCCCCTGCTCGTACGACGACGCGATGATCCGGTCCAGGTCCTGCGCGGTCGCGCCCTGCGGGAGTTCCTCGACCGGCTCGATGCCGACCCTGCGCAGGATCCGGTTGGAGGTGGCGTCGAACACGTGGATCAGCGGCCCGGCGACCATCAGGTAGACCAGCGTGGACCGGGACAGCCGCAGCGCGATCGCCTCCGCCCGGGCGATCGCCAGGTTCTTCGGAGCCAGCTCGCCCAGCACCATCTGGATGATGGTTGCCAGCAGCAACGCCAGGATCACCGAGACGGACAGGCTCACACCGGTGGGCAGCCCGGCCGAGCCGAGCACCGCCTCCAGCCCTTCGCCCAGGTAGGGCTGAGCGACGTACCCGGCCAGCAGCGCGGTCACGGTGATGCCGACTTGCGCGCCCGACAGGACGAAGGACAGCCGCGACGTCACCTTCAGCGCGCGCCCGGCAGCGGCGTCACCGCCGTCCGCCAGGCCCTGCAGCCGGCTCCGGTCCACCGCGACGTAGGAGAACTCCTGCGCGACGAAGTAGCCGGTGGCAACGGTCAACGCCAGGATCAGCCCGAGGCCGATCAGGATCAACATGCACTGACTTTACCGCCGCCTTCACCGCTGCCCAGTCAGGACCTTTCCGTCCTGGATCAGTTCGCCGTATGTGCTGGGGTCGACGTGGTCGTCCAGGATGAGGTCGAGGATGGGTTCGACGGCCTGTTCCGGGGTCCGGGCCTGGCTGAAGTCGTCGAACCAGGGGCGGGACGCGCGGGTGTCCACCAGGCCGGGGCAGACCGAGGCGACCAGCGTGCCGGTGGCGAGATCGGCTTCTCGTCGTTCGGCGGCGACTGCTCGGACGGCGGCGACCTGGGCGACCTTGGACGGGATGTTGATCCAGAGGGGCCAGCCCTGCTCCTCGGCCGTGCCCTCATGGATCGCGCTGCGCCACTCCTCGACGGCGGACTCGATCTGGTCGAGGGTCCGGCCGTCCTCGAAGAGAGGCTGGTGCTTCGCGTCGAGGTGGTCGAGGGTGCCGAGGGCGCTCGCCACCACGATCAGCCGGCCGCCGGGGCGTAGTACGGGGCCGAAGGCGCGCAGTACGGCGTGGGCGCCGTCGTTGGCGACGGCGATGAAGGTGTCGGCTTGTTCGGCCTGCGGGAGGTCTGGGGTCAGCGGGCCGATGGCGTTCGAGATGACGATGTCGACCCCGCCGTACTGCGCTGTGAGGTCGGCGGCGAGGTCCGCGACGGCCTGGGCGTCGGTGACGTCGAGGACGCGGCCCTCCACCTTCGCCGTGCCCTTCACCTGCTCGGCGGCCTCGGCGACTCGCTGGGGGTCGCGGCCGGTGAGGAGGACCAGGTCGCCGGCCTCGAGCCTGCCTGCCAGGCCCGCGACCAGTGCGAAGCCGATGCCTTGGTTGGCCCCGGTGACCAGGGCGATGTGTGGGGAGCTCATGGAGCCAGGCTAGGAATGCCGCGCCCATGACTCCAACGAGACCTGAGCACAGGTAGCATGCGTAAACGTCATGGACTTTTCCGACGTATCCCTGGTCGCGCTGCGGGTTTTCCGCGAGGTCGCCGAGCGCGGGACGTTCACCGCCGCGGCGAGCGCCCTCGGGTACACCCAGTCGGCGGTGTCCCGCCAGATCGCGTCGATCGAGCGGGCGGCACAGGCCCAGTTGCTCGAACGCCGCCGCGAGGGCGTCCGGCTGACTCCCGCCGGCCAACTCGTACTGCGGAACGCGGTGCGCGTGCTCGACCAGATCGACGCGACCACCCGCGAGCTCGCCGGGCTGCCGGCCGAAGGTGGCACGGTCCGGCTCGGCTGGTTCCCCACCGCTGGTGCCGTGCTGTTGCCTCGGGCAATCGGCTTGCTGCGGCGGGCTCCTGTGACGCTGATCAGCCGGGAGGGCCGTACTCCTACTCTGATTCGGTCGCTGCGGGCCGGAACCATAGACCTGGCGATCCTCGCCTCGGTCCCACCGTTCCGGGCGCCGGACGCGGAAACGCCGGCCTTGATGCTGGAAACCCTCGCCGAACGGCCCTTGCGGCTGGCGCTTCCCGCTGGTCACCCGCTGGCCGCTGCGGACTCGGTCGCTGTTGAGGACCTCCGGGGCCAACGCTGGATCGCGGGAGGGTCGGACAACCTCTTGGGCGTCTGGCCGGGGCTGGATGAACGCCCTGAGATCGCCCATATCGCCCGGGACTGGCTCGCCCGGCTCCACCTGGTGGCGGCCGGTGCCGGGCTCACGACCGTGCCTGCTTCGCTGGATGGAGCCGTGCCGCCCGGCGTACGGGTTGTCAGTGTGCGGGGAGGTCCGCAGGAGATCCGCCGCGTGGTCCTGGCCCGGCTACCCGGCCCTCTGCCGGAGTCCACGGCTTTGGTGGCCGACGCCATCCGTGCTGCCGCTCGAACGTAGGGTTGCGGGGTGACCGGAACCCTGCCCGAACTGTTCAGCGCCGCGGTTCGTCGCGATGGCGCCAATCCTTTCCTGACCTATTACGACGACGTCTCCGGCGAGCGGATCGAGTTGAGCGCGCTCACCACGGCGAACTGGGTCGCGAAGACCGCGAACCTGCTGGTCGACGAGTACGACCTGGAATCCGGCGAGACCGTCGCGATCGGCCTGCCGCCGCACTGGCTGGGCGTCGTCTGGGCGTTGTCCGCCTGGTCCGCCGGCTCCTCCGTGACCACCGGTGAGGGCTCGGTCGCGATCACCGGACCGGACTTCGGCATCCGTGGCACCCGCGAGACGATCGCGTCCGCGCTGCTCCCGCTCGGCGGCCGATTCCGCGAGCCGTTGCCCGCCGGAGTACACGACTACGGCGCGGAGGTGTACAACCACCCGGACGTGTTCGTGCCCTTCGATCCGCCCGCGGCCGACTCCCCGGCGTACGACGATCGCACGCACGCCGAGTTGATCCGCACCGCGGAGCCGATCGCGGACCGCGTTCTCACCACCGCCGACCTGGTCGCGCCGGACGGGATCGGGATGTTGATCGGGGTGGTCTCCGGAGGTGGTTCGATCGTGCTCTGCCGCAACCTCGACGAGGGCAAGCTCGAGCGGCGAATCGCAGACGAGAAGGTCGACCGTGTGTTGAGACCGGACTCACAACACTATCTGGAGGGGCACTGATGGAGCGGTTCGATGGGAAGGTCGCGCTGGTCACGGCGGGGGCGCAGGGTATCGGCGAGGCTGTCGCCCGGCGGATCGCGGCCGAAGGCGGCTCGGTGGTCGTCACGGATCTGCAGGAGGAGAAGGTCCGGGGTGTTGCCGAGTCGATCGGTGAGCGGGCGTTGGCGTTGCGGGTGGACGTGACCTCTCGGGAGGACGTCGACGCGGCCATGGCGGCGGCGGTCGAGCGGTTCGGGCGGCTGGATGTGCTCGTCAACAACGCGGGTGGGTGCATCGTCAGTTCGGTGCCGGAGGACACCACCGCCGAGGAGTGGCACCAGCAGCTCGACCTGACGCTGGTCGGTGCCGCACGTTGCATCCAGGCGTCTCTGCCGCACCTGGTGAAGACGCAGGGCAACGTGGTCACCATCAGCTCGGTCAACGGTCTGGCGGCCTTCGGCAACATCGAGTACGCCGCGGCGAAGGCGGGCCAGATCGCGATGACGCAGAACTTCGCCGCCCGCTACGGCACCCTCGGCGTCCGCTTCAACGTCGTTGCCCCCGGCACCATCCGTACCCCGAACTGGGACTCCCAGCCCGGCACGCTGGAGAAGTTCAAGTCGTTCTATCCCCTCGGGCGGGTAGGCGAACCCGAAGACATCGCCGCTGCTGTGGCGTTCCTGGCTTCTTCCGATGCGTCCTGGATCACCGGCCTCACGCTGCCGGTCGAAGGGGGCGTACTCACGGGGCCTGGCTTGTTCGACCTCACTCCGTCGGGGCCGTTCTACAAGGAATACGACGTCTGATCACGTACCCGCTGGTGGGTGGACCGTCCTGCACTTTCACCGCCGGGCAAGCAAGTTGGCGGGCGTACCGTGGTGGGATGAAAATCGCGTTCGCGGCGGATGACGAGAACGAGTGCGTTCGCGCGGTGCTGGCGGCTCTGCGGGAAAAGCATGACGTGCTCACCGACGAATCGACATCCTGGACGAGCATGTCTCGCGCGGTGGCCGAGCAGGTGGTCCACGGCGCGGCGGACTTCGGTGTGCTGATGTGCTGGACCGGCACCGGTACTGCGATCGCCGCCAACAAGGTCCCGGGCGCCCGTGCCGCGACCGTCGCCGACGCATGGACCGCGGAGAACGCCCGCCGATGGAACGACGCCAACATCGTCGCCTTGAGCCTCAAGCGCCTAGCGCCCGACGTCGCGGTGGAATGCGTCCGAGCCTTCCTCTCAATCGACGCCCCCGACCCCGACGAGCTCACCACCATCCGCGATATCGAACCCTGAGACATCCGATCTACCTAGCAACGAACTGTTTACAGCCCGCAATCCCCCCTCTAGGGTTTCGACAATTCATCGGATCTCTGGGGGCTTAGGATGCGTCTCGTGACCACCGGCTTCGCTCTGTTCGCCGCTGTGACCGTCGTGGCGGGGCTGTCCACCCCAGCGGGGTCGTCGGCTGCTCCGCCGCCCGCTCCGGCCGGTAGTCCGGGCGGGGATCTCTCGCTCTGGTATACCGAGCCGGCCACCGACTGGGAGTCCGAAGCCCTGCCTATCGGCAACGGCGCCAGCGGCGCGATGATCTTCGGCGGGATCGGGACCGAGCACCTCCAGTTGAACGAGAAGACCCTCTGGACGGGCGGCCCGGGCTCCAAGCAGGGCTACGACTTCGGCAACTGGCGGACCCCGCGGCCGACGACGCTGGCGGACATCCGCAAGCAGATCGACCAGAACCTGAAGGTCTCCCCCGACGTCGCGACCAGTGCTCTCGCGCAGAACGAGATCGGCTTCGGCGACTACCAGCCGCTGCTCGACCTCAAGCTGGCGATGGACCCCGCACCCGAGGACGTCACCGGCTATCGCCGTCACCTGGACATCGAGAACTCGCTGGCCGGAGTCCAGTACGACGCCGGCGGCACGCGCTACACCCGCGAGTACTTCGCCAGCGCGCCCGGCAACATCACCGTCGCCCGGCTCAGCGCCAGCAACGAGGGCAAGATCGGCTTCACCGCCAGCCTCACCGGCGAGTCGAACCGGACCCGCACGGTCACCGCCAAAGACGGCAGGATCACTGTCAGCGGTGCCCTGCTCGACAACGGCATGCGGTACGAGTCCCAGGCGCAGGTCATCACCACCGGCGGCACCCGCACCGACAACCCGGACGGCACGGTCACAGTGGCCGGCGCTGACTCGGCAATCCTGATCGTCAGCTCAGGGACGGACTACTCCGACGTCTACCCGACGTACCGGAGTACTGATCCACACGCTGGCGTCACCAGCCGGGTCGACGCGGCCAGCCGGCTCCAGTACGGCGTACTCAAGGCTCGGCACATCGCGGACTACCGCAAGTTCTTCGACCGGGTGGACCTGCGGCTCGGCCAGGTGATGCCGAACATCCCGACCGACGAGTTGCTCACGCAGTACCGCGAGGGCACGGCTGGTCCCGAGGCGCGGAAGGCCCTGGAGGCGTTGTTCTTCCAGTACGGGCGTTATCTGCTGGTGGCGTCGTCCCGGGACAACTCGCCGCTCCCGGCCAACCTGCAGGGCGTCTGGAACAACTCGACCACTCCACCGTGGCGATCCGACTACCACACGAACATCAACCTGCAGATGAACTACTGGCTCGCCGAGACCACCAACCTCAGCGAGACCACGGAACCGCTGTTCGACTTCGTGGACGCGTTGGTGCCGCCGGGGCGGGTGACGGCGAAGGAGATGTTCGGGGCCGACGGCTGGGTGGTGCACAGCCAGACGAACCCGTTCGGCTTCACCGGCGTGATCGGGTACCCGCTGGCCTTCTGGATGCCGGACGCGGGCGGCTGGCTCGCGCAGCACTACTGGGAGCACTATCAGTTCACCCGGGACAAGAAGTTCCTGAAGGAGCGGGCCTACCCGTTGATGAAGGAACTCGCGGAGTTCTGGATCGACGAGCTGCAGGTCGATCCGCGCGACGGCAAGCTGGTCGTCACGCCGAGTTTCTCGCCCGAGCACGGTGACTACTCGGCCGGCGCCGCGATGCCGCAGCAGATCGTCTGGGACCTGTTCACCAACCTGTCCGAGGCGGCGCCGGTCGTCGGCGAGACCAAGGCCTACCGCGACCAGCTCGCGTCGATCCTGCAGCGCCTCGACCCCGGCACCAAGGTCGGTTCGTGGGGCCAGTTGCAGGAGTGGAAGGAAGACTGGGACGACCCGACCGACCAGCACCGGCACACCTCGCAGCTGTTCGGCCTGCACCCCGGCCGGCAGATCCTCCCGGCGAAGAGCCCGGAACTGGCCGCCGCGGCAGTGAAGACCCTGGAGGGCCGAGGCGACGGCGGCACCGGCTGGAGCAAGGCCTGGAAGATCAACTTCTGGGCGCGTCTGCTGGACGGCAACCACTCGCACAAGATGCTGTCGGAACTGCTCAAGACGAGCACGCTGAAGAACCTGTGGGACACGCATCCGCCGTTCCAGATCGACGGCAACTTCGGCGCCACGGCAGGCGTCGCGGAGATGCTGCTGCAGAGCCACGCCGGCTCGATCGACGTACTGCCCGCCTTGCCTGACACCTGGGCCGACAAGGGCTCGTACGACGGGCTGCGGGCGCGCGGGGCATTCACCGTCGGGGCCACCTGGCAGGACGCGGCGGCCACGGAGATCCGGCTGCACGCGGACCAGGGCGGCACCGTTGCCCTGCGCAACCAGATCCTCGCCGGGCCGTTCTCGGTGACGGACGAGCGCGGCCGGAAGGTCGAAGTACGCCGTACTGGCGCCGACACCGTCTCGTTCGCCACCTCGGCGGGCGGGGACTACGTGGTACGCGCCAAAGCGGTGCTCAACCTGGAAGCACCGGCGGCGGTGGGACTGCGGCCGGTCGAGGTCAAGGCGTCCGTCATCGCGGTGGCCGGCAATCTTCCGGCCGGCGAGCTGACCCTCGACGTACCGGAAGGGTGGACGGTCAGCCCGGCCTCGGTGCAGACGCCGGCGGTTCGCCCGGGCCGCCCGTACCCGGTGACCTTCACGGTGACGCCGACGATGGCCTCGGGTGAGGGCGACTTCACGCTCGCGGCCAAGCTGACCGCGAAGGACCTGCAACTGTTTGCGCGCGCGGGGACCGGTCTGTGGCGGACCAACCTCGCCCGCGGCAAGGCCGCGACCCAGAGCAGTACCGCGCACAACGCGCCGGCTTCACGAGCGGTGGACGGGAACACCAGCGGCAGCTGGGGCGACAACTCGGTCACCCACACGAACGAACCGTCCAGCGAAGCCTGGTGGCAGGTCGATCTCGGCAAACCCGAGGCACTGTCGCAGCTCTCGGTGTGGAACCGGACCGACTGTTGTTCCGACCGGCTGAGCAACTACTGGATCATCGTCTCGGAGAACCCGATCACGGCCGCTTCCTTGCTCGAGGCACGCACCGCGCCGGGCGTCACCGCCATCCGCCAGGCCACCACCGCCGGGAGCCCGACGACCGTCGACCTGAACGTCACCGGCCGGTACGTCCGGATCCAGCTGGAGTCCACGTCGAACCCGCTGTCCCTCGCGGAGGTGAAGCTCTACCCGGCCGGCGGCTGAGTGGCGGGCCCGCCTGTGCGGGCCGCCGCAACACCCGATCAGCGCTCGACCCGGCCCGTTTCGTAAGCCCACATGACGATCTCGACCCGGTTGCGGGCGCCGAGCTTCGTCATCACGCTCGCCAGGTGGGTCTTCACGGTGCTGAGACTGATGTGCAGGTCTTCGGCGATCTCGGAGTTGGTCCGGCCCCGGGCCACCGTGATCAGGACCTCCTCCTCCCTGCTGGTGAGCGGCTCGACGGGCTGGACCGGCGGGCGGCCGAGGCGGGTGTCGGAGAACGCCGCGAGCAGCCGGGCGGTGATCTTCGGAGCGATCAGCGCGTCGCCGTCGGCGGCGGCCCGGATCGCCTGAACCAGCAACTCGGGTCCGGCGTCCTTGAGCAGGAAGCCCCGGGCGCCCGCCTTGAGCGCGCCGTGGACGTACTCGTCGAGGTCGAAGGTGGTGATCACCACGATCGCGAACGGATCCTCGACCTGGGGCCCGGCGAGCTCGCGGGTCGCCGCGATGCCGTCCAGGCCGGGCATCCTGATGTCGAACAGGCACACGTCGGGGCGCAGCCGGCGGGCCAGCTCCACCGCTTCGAGCCCGTCGACGGCCTGGCCGACCACCTCGATGCCGGGCTGCGCACCGAGGATCATCGACAGCCCGGTGCGGATCAGTTCCTGGTCGTCGGCGACGAGCACGCGGATGGTCATCTGGCGACGCCTGCTCGCGGCAGCACCGCTTCGACGGTCCAGCCCCGGTCCGAGCCGGGACCCGCGTCGAAGGAACCGCCGAGGAGCGTCGCCCGCTCGGTCATGCCGACCAGCCCGTAGCCCTCCGGGTTCCTCGCGGTCGACGCGGCCTCGCCGTCGTCGCGGACGGTCAGGCGGACTCGGTCGGCCTCGCCGACGACCCGGACGTCGATGCGGGTGGCGTGCCGCGCGTGCCGTACGGCGTTGGTGATCGACTCCTGCGCGATCCGATAGATCGCCGCGCCGACCGCGGGCCCGAGGTCCGCCAGGTCGCCGGACAGCTCCAGCTCGACCCGGGGCCTGTCGCCGACGCTGCGGGCGAGCCGCTCGAGGTCGGCCACTCCTCGTTGCGGGGCCAGCGCAGCCGCCTCGTCCTCACGCAGGCTGCCGACCATGATGCGCATCTCGGCGAGTGTGCGCGAGGCCTCCGCCTCGATCACGGCGAGGGCGTCCATCGCGGCCTCGGGGTGGGACGCGGCGACGACGCGGCCGGCCTGGGCCCGGATGGCGATGGCCGAGACATGGTGAGCGACGGTGTCGTGCAGTTCGCGGGCCAACTGCGCGCGCTCCCGGAGCCGCATCTTGTCCAGTTCGCGCAGCCGGGAGGTCGCCCAGTAGCGGACCGCGGCGCCGAGCGTCGCCGGGGAGAACAGGAAGATCCCCGCGCCCACCGCGTCTCCGATCCCGGTGTACTCGGCGGCCAGGCCCAGCACCAGGGCGACCAGGCAGATCGCCAGCCCGATCCCGATCTCGCGGCCCGATCCCCACCGGACCAGCGAGTACGGGAGCAGCACCACGGCGACCATCGTGTAGAGACCGATCGACGGTACGCCGCCGATCAGGCCGGCGATCGTGCCGACGATCGCCGCGCCGAACGCGAGGGCCAGCATCCCGAGCGGGTGGGTGCGCCGCCACGGCAGCACGAGAACGCTACAAACGGTGAGGAAGAGCGCGACAGGTCGCCAGACGACGTCGTCGCGGTAGAGGCCTTCGATGATCCCCGTCGGTAGCAGCAGGGCGACCAGAGCCCAGTCACGCCAGACCCGCCGGGGAGGGCGCGGCGCCCGCGGCTCGGCCCAGAGCGAGCGGACCGCGTTCGTGGACATGGGCACAGCGTAGACAGCCGGAGCGCCTCGCGTACCGGCCGAAAGTACGGGGCATTGATCGGCCGGAGAGCCGAGGGAAGTCCGGCCCTTCGTCCGAGGTGCCGGTCGCTGCGTCTCGCCACGCTGAGACCCAGACTCGCCCGACCACACAAGGAGATCCCGAAATGACGTCGAATGCCCTGTACCGGTTGGGCCGGTTCGCCGCCCGACGCCCTTGGACGGTGATAGCGACCTGGCTCGTCCTGTCCGTACTCGTGGTGACTGCGGCCGGCGCCTTCGGCCAGAAGCTCGAGAACTCCTTCGGGGCGCCGGGACTGGACTCCCAGAAGGCGACCGACCTGCTGACCGCGGCCGGTGCCGACCAAGCGGGGCTGACCGCACAACTGGTCGTCACGCCCCTCGACGAGCAGGCGACCTTTGCCGGCTCGGCTGACGCTCAGGCCGCCTTGACGAGGATTCGCGCTACCGCCGCCGAGCTGCCCAAGGTGCTCGGAGTGGGTGACCAATCGATCTCGCCCGATGGCCGGGTCGCGATCGTCCGTCTGCAGTATCCGGTGATCGAAGACCTGACCGCCGCCGACCTGGAGAATCTCAAGGCGTTCGGCGACGAGGCGGCCCAGGACTCCCCGCTGCGGGTCGAACTCGGTGGCGACCTGTTCAGCGCGTTCGCGGAGGCGGAGACAGGGATCGGTGAGCTGTTCGGACTGGTCGCGGCCGTCATCATCTTGCTGGTCGCGTTCGGATCGCTGATCGCGATGGGACTCCCGATCGGGCTGGCCCTGTTCGGCATCGCCCTCGGCATCAGCTCGTTGTCGCTGGTCACCTACCTGATCGACGTACCCAGCTGGGCGCCGGTGATCGGCAGCATGGTCGGTCTCGGGGTGGGCATCGACTACGCCTTGTTCGTCGTCACCCGGCACCGCGAGTACCTGGCCCGAGGGCTGACCGTCGAGGAGTCGGTCGGGCGGGCTGTCGCCACAGCCGGCCGGGCGGTCGTCATCGCCGGCGGCACCGTGGTCATCGCGATCCTCGGCCTGGCGGTCGCCGGCGTTCCGTTCCTGACCGCGGGCGGGGTGGCCGTCTCGATCATCGTGGCGACCATGGTCGTTGCCTCGGTCACCTTGCTGCCCGCGTTCCTCGGGCTCGCCGGGCACTGGATCAACCGTCTCGGCATCCGGCGTCATCGCACTCGGGCTGTGAGCGCGACAAGCTCGGGCTGGCATCGCTGGGGAGCCCACGTGTCCAGGCATGCCATCGCCTACGCCATCAGCGCCGCCCTCGTCCTGCTGGCGTTGGCCGCGCCCGTGCTGGCGCTGCGGGTAGGCACACCCGACGAGGGCTCGCTGCCCGGCCACCGAACCGAACGTCAGGCCTACGATCTGGTTGCCCAAGGCTTCGGTCCTGGTGCCAACGGCCCTCTTGTCATCGCCGTCGACGTCTCCGCGGACGCGAGCGTCGTCCAGCCTCTGCTCAGCGCCGTCGAAGCCGATCGCGGGATCGCCTCCGTCGCACCTGCCGAGCTGAACGCGGGCGTCGCGACCCTGGTGGCGATCCCGACCACCGGACCGCAGGACGACGCCACGCAGGACACGGTGCGACGGCTCCGCGCCGAGGTCTTTCCCGCCGTACTGGGACAGAGCCCGGCCAAAGCTCACATCGGTGGTCAGACGGCCCTGTCCGCCGATATCGGTGCCAAGGTCAACGATCGGCTGCCGGTGTTCATCGGCGCGGTGGTCCTGCTGTCCTTCCTGCTGCTGATGCTGGTCTTCCGGTCGATTCTCGTGCCCCTCAAGGCCGCGCTGATGAACCTGCTCAGCATCGGCGCCTCCTTCGGCGTGATGGTGATGGTGTTCCAGTGGGGCTGGGGCGCCGACCTGATCGGCCTGGAATCGACCGTGCCGATCCTGCCCTTCATCCCGATGTTCATGTTCGCGATCCTGTTCGGCCTGTCGATGGACTACGAGGTGTTCCTGCTGTCCCGGATCCGGGAGGAGTACCTGCGCAGCGGCGACAACGAGGCCTCCGTCATCGGCGGCATCGCCGGCACCGGCCGCGTCATCACCTCGGCCGCGCTGATCATGATCTCGGTCTTCCTCGGCTTCGTCCTGGGGGACGACCCGACCGCCAAGATGTTCGGCCTCGGCCTGGCGGTGGCGATCTTCGTGGACGCGACGATCGTCCGGATGGTGCTGGTGCCGGCGACGATGAAGCTGATGGGCGACGCGAACTGGTGGCTCCCCGGCTGGCTCGATCGGCTGCTGCCGGTCATCGACCTCCACGACGACGCAGGCCTTCCGGAGCCTCACCTGCCTGGCTCCAAGCCCCTCACCGAGACCGAGGAAGTACTCGTCTAGCGTGCAGAGGTGGAGATCGACGAGAAGGTTGCCCAGACGGGTGGGTTAGGCCTTCGGCCAGGCTTCCCAGGCCGTCGCGAACATTTCGTCGACGGTGTAGGAGTTCTTCCAGGACAGGTCGCGGGCGGCCAGTTCGCCGGAGGCGACCACGCGGGACGGGTCACCAGGCCGGCGCGGGCCCTCCGTGGGGGTGAAGTCGATCCCGGTCACCCGGCGCGCGGCGTCCATGATCTCGCGGACCGACGTGCCCGTTCCGCTGCCCAGGTTGTAGACCGGCTCCAGGGTCTTGCCTGAGTCCAGCGCGCGAGCGGCCGCTACGTGAGCGCGGGCCAGGTCGGCGACGTGCACGTAGTCCTTCACGGACGTGCCGTCCGGCGTCGGGTGGTCCGTGCCGTAGATCTGCGGCACCTTGCCCTGGGTAAGAAGGTCGCAGACGATCGGGAACAGGTTGTACGGACTCGCGTCGTACACCGTCGGATCACCCGAGCCGACCACGTTGAAGTAGCGCAGTGAGGTGTGGTTCAAGGGAGCGGCCTTGGCCTGGTCCGCCAGGAGCCACTCGCCGATCAGCTTCGATTCGCCGTACGGGCTCTGCGGGTCGGGGGCGGTCTGCTCGGTGACCACCTCGTCCTTCGGCGTGCCGTAGACGCCGGCGCTGGACGAGAAGACGATGTTGCCGACGCCCTGCTCCTCCATCGCGGCGAGCAGCGAGACCATCGCGGACACGTTCTGGGTGTAGGTGTGCAGCGGCCGCTCGACCGAGACCCCGGCGTACTTGAAGCCGCCCAGGTGCACGACCCCGGTGGCTCCTTCCAGGGCGCGACGGGTGGCGTCGGTGTCCAGCAGGTTCGCCTGCGTGAACGGCACGCACTCGACCAGGAACTCGGCCTTGCCGCTGGACAGGTCGTCGATCACCGCGACATCGATACCGTCCGCGCGGAAGGCGCGCACCACGTGCGCCCCGATGTATCCGGCCCCGCCAGTCACCAGCCATGTCATGCCCAGATGCTCCCATCCGCGAAGTGCTCCTACCTACTCTGCATCCTCATTCAACCACACAAACGATCATATTCACACATAAATACTCATCCGGTGGAGAGCGCTTAGGATGCGCGGATGATCGGACTGGTGCTGGCAGCGGGTGCGGGACGCCGACTGCGGCCATACACGGACAACCTCCCCAAAGCGCTCGTACCGATCGCCCCGGAGACGACTGTCCTGGACCTCACCCTGGCGAACTATGCCGAGGTCGGCATCACCGACGTCGCCATCGTCGTCGGGTTCGCCGCGGCCGCGGTCGAGGCGCGCGTCGAGGGCTTCCAGAACCGCTACGGCGTGACCCTCGAACTGGTCTACAACGACAAGGCCGAGACCTGGAACAACGCGTACTCGCTGTGGTGTGCGCGCGACCTGCTGAGCGCTGGGGTGATGCTGGCCAACGGAGACACCGTGCACCCTGCGTCGGTCCAGCGCACCCTGCTCGACGCGCGTGGCGGCGACCGGCAGATCATCCTCGCCCTCGACACCGAGAAATCGCTGGCCGAGGAGGAGATGAAGGTGATCTGGACTCCCGAGCAGGGAGTCCGGACGATCACCAAGCTGATGGATTCGGCGACCGCGACCGGCGAATACATCGGCGTCACGCTGATCGAGCCCGCCGCCGCCACCGCCCTCGCCGACGCCCTGCGAACCACCTGGGAACGCGACCCGCACCTGTACTACGAGGACGGCTACCAGCACCTCGTCGATCAGGGCAGCCGGATCGACGTCGCCCCGATCGGCAAGGTCGACTGGGTCGAGATCGACAACCACGACGACCTTGCCCGGGCCCGCGAGATCGTATGCCCCTCCTAGCCCGGATGATCCCCTCGCCGCTGGTCGTCGACGTACGCCGCGGCGCGCTCGCCGAACTGGGCGCGATCCTGACCGACCAGCGGATCTCCACCTCGGGGCGGGTGGCGATCGCCGTCGGCGCGACGTACGGGCCGGTGGTGCGGGAGACCTTCCGGGAGGGCCTGGCCGGGGCCGACTGGTTCACCGTGGACGGCGGCACGATCAACACCGCGATCAGTCTGGTCGAGCAGATCCGGCCGCGGCGCTACGACGCGATCGTCGGCATCGGCGGCGGCACCGTGCTGGACGTGACCAAATTCGCCGCCGCCCGGCTCGGCCTGCCGATGGTCGCCGTCGCCACCAACCTCGCGCACGACGGGATCGCCTCGCCGATCAGCACCCTGGACAACGACGCCGGCCGCGGCTCGTACGGCGTACCGGCGCCGATCGCCGTGCTCGTCGACCTCGACCTGATCGCCCAGGCACCGCCGCGTTCGGTCCGGTCCGGGATCGGTGAGATCGTCTCGAACCTGTCCGCCATCGCCGACTGGCAGACCGCGCACAGCCTGCGGGGCGAGGAGATCGACGGGCTCGCCGTGTCGCTGGCCCGCACCGCCGCGCAGGCGGTGATGAACCACCCGGGCACGATCGCGGACGACGCGTTCCTGGCCACCCTGGCCGAAGGACTCGTCCTGTCGGGGGTCTCGATGGTCGTCGCCGGTACGTCGAGGCCGTCGTCCGGCGCCTGCCACGAGATCTCCCACGCGATCGATCTGCTGCACCCCACCCGGCGCGCGTTCCACGGCGAGCAGGTCGGGCTCGGCGCCGCGTTCGCGTGGTTCCTGCGCGGGGACCTCGACACGTTCCACGCGACCGTGGACTGCCTGTACCGGCACGGGTTGCCGGTCCGGCCGATGGACCTCGGGTTCAGCCTCGAGGAGTTCGAGGCGATCGTCGACTACGCGCCGCAGACCCGGCCCGGCCGGTTCACCGTGCTGGAGGAATCCGCGTTGACGCCGGCCCGGATCGCGGCGAAGGTGAGCGCGTTCAACGACCACGCCTATGCCCGGATCACCTCGGCCCGGATCACGCCCGAGGGACGCGCCTTGGAGGACCAGTGAACCCTGAACCGGTGGATCGCCATCTGCACTGGCCCGGCTGCCGCAACGTGCGCGACCTCGGCGGCCTGCCGACCGCGGACGGGCGGGTGGTCCGGACCGGCCGCCTGATCCGCGCGGACAGCATGGCGTTCCTGTCCCCGGCAGGCATCGACGTCGTCCGGGAGTCCGGTGTGAGCCGGATTGTCGACCTGCGCTCGGTGGGCGAACTCGCCGAGACCCCGTCGCCGTTCGCCGGCGATCCGCTCGGCCTGCACGTCTCGCTGCAGGACCCGGCCGATCCGCCGCAGGACAAGGCCACCATCGTCGAGACCTGCATCGACATGCTCGACCTGCACCCGGAACTCTTCGCCGCCGCCGTGCTCGCGATCGTCGAAGCCCCCGATGGCGCGGTCGTCGTGCACTGCCACGGCGGCAAGGACCGCACCGGCATGGTCGTCGCCCTCGCGCTGTCGATCGCCGGAGTACCGGAGGACGAGATCATCGCGGACTACGCCCTCACGCAGGCCCGCCTGGCTCCGCTCCTCGCCGAGCAACTCGCGGCGGAGGCCGACGAATCCCTGCACCCCCAGATGATCGAGTTCCGCGACACCCGCGCCGAGTCCCTGACCGCGATCCTGCGCCACCTCGACACGCAGTACGGAGGGCCGGAGCCGTACCTACGCCACGCCGGCCTCACCACCGCCCAACTGGACGCCTTGAAGGACCGCCTGACTGGGTGAAGTCGGGAAGTCACGGTCGGTGTTCGGCGGCGGCGGGCGGGTGGATAGATTACGCGGCATGTCCACCGTCGCCGGGCCGGCCGGGACCGCCGAGTTGGCGGCGCTTGCCGAGCGCTATGGGTTGTCGAAGAGTTCTGCGCGTCCGGCGCTCGGCGGCTATCTGCGGGAGTTGTGGGGGCGCCGGCAGTTCATCGTCAGTTACGCGCGGGCCCGCACCTACGCCCTGTACGCCGGGGCGCGGCTGGGGTCGGTGTGGCAGGTGCTCACGCCGCTGATGAACGCGGCCGTGTACTACCTGGCGTTCGGCGTACTGCTGGGGACGAAGAACGGCATCGACAACTACGCCGCCTTCCTGATCTGCGGCATGTTCGTCTTCACCTACACGCAACGCTCGATGACCGAGGGGTCGCGGGCGATCTCGCTGAACATGTCGCTGATCCGCACCCTGCACTTCCCCCGCGCCACCCTGCCGCTCGCGTACGTGGTGAACGAACTGAACCAGATGTTCGTCTCGCTCGGCATCCTGTTCGTCCTGGTCGGAGTGACCGACGGGCTGTCCTGGCGGTGGTTCCTGGTCCTGCCTGCGCTGGCGCTGCAGACGATGTTCAACCTCGGCATGACCTTGATCTTCGCCAGGATCGGCACCTTCGTCTCCGACGTCAGTCAACTGCTCCCGTTCGTCACCCGGACCTGGTTGTATGCCTCCGGCATCTTCTTCTCGATCCCGGACAAGCTGAACGACCTGGACGCACCCGGCTGGGTGATCCAACTGCTGGCACTGAACCCGATCTCGGCGTACATCGACATCGTCCGGCGCTCGCTGCTCGACCAGCATGAGGAGCACGCGCTGCCGCACGCCTGGCCGATCGCGGCGGGGTGGGCGGTCGCAGTACTGGTGGGTGGGTTCGTCTACTTCTGGCGCGCGGAGGACAGGTACGGCCGTGGCTGAACCCGCCATCCCGACGGTGATCGCCGATCACGTCGACATCGTCTACAAGGTCATCGCCGGCCAGGGCGGCAAAGGTACGGCGGCGACCGCGTTCCGGCGGATCCTGAAACGCCAGGACCGCCCGACGATCCGCGAGGTGCGCGCCGTCAAGGACGTCACCTTCACCGCGTACAAGGGCGACGCGATCGGCGTCATCGGCCGCAACGGCTCCGGCAAGTCCACCCTGCTGCGAGCGATCGCCGGGTTGCTGCCGCCCGCGTCCGGCGCGATCTACACCGGCGGCCGGCCGTCGCTGCTCGGCGTCAACGCCGCGATGATGAACGACCTCACCGGCGACCGGAACGTGGTCCTCGGCTGCCTGGCGATGGGGATGTCGACCGACGAGATCGACCGGCGCTACGACGAGATCGTCGAGTTCTCCGGGATCGGCGAGTTCATCGACCTGCCGATGTCGACGTACTCGTCCGGCATGTCGGCCCGGCTGAAGTTCGCGATCGCCTCGGCCAAGACCCACGACATCCTGTTGGTCGACGAGGCCCTCGCGACGGGTGACGCCGAGTTCCGCGTCCGCTCCGAACAGAAGATCAAGGAACTCCGCGCCGAGGCCGGCACGGTCTTCCTGGTCAGCCACAGCCTCGACGTAGTACTGGACACCTGCAACCGCGCGATCTGGCTGGACAAGGGCGTACTACGCATGGACGGTGAAGCCCGCGAGGTAGTCGCCGCTTACACGCGGGAGACCACCGGCAGGTGACCCCCGGCGGTTAGGTCGTCGCCGGGGTGCCGGACGCTGTGGCGGGGCGTTCCTGAAGGCCGATCAGGAAGCCCAAGCCCCAGGAGATGTGCATTGTGGCGCACACCAGCGGGAGCCAGAAAAGCGCCTTCCACGGGAGGTAACGGCCTTCCATGGCGGAGCCGACCAGCAGAAGCAGCGCGTAGCCGAGGGGAGCCAGGAAGCCGATGTCGAGCCAGCTGACCCCGGTGGCGAGGCCGATGATGCCGAGGATCGTGCCGAGGGCGAGCAGGATCACCGCGACCGGCGGGGCCAGGTAGCGCTTGTTGGCAGTCTCGGGGTGGCGCCGGATGACCTCGCGTCGCCACTGACCGGTGTGGAAGAACTGCTTGGCCACGTCCTTCAGCGACGAACGCGGACGGTAGGTGACGGACAGGTCGGGGCTGAACCAGATCAGCCCGCCGGTCTTGCGGATGCGATAGTTCAGTTCCCAGTCCTGGGCCCGGTGCATGGACTCGTCGAAGCCGCCCACGCGCTCCAGCGCCGCCCGGCGGAACACGCCGAGATACACCGTGTCCGCGGGACCTGCCTTGCCGCCCTGGTGGAACGTGGAGGCGCCCAGACCGAGCCTGGACCGGTAGGCGCAGGCAACGGCCATCTCGGTCGGCGTACGACCCTCGGCCGCCATCACGCCGCCCACGTTGTCGGCGCCGCTCTCATGCAGCACCTCGACCGCGCGGGTGATGTAGCCCTGGGTCAGCACACCATGCCCGTCGACCCGTACGACGATGTCGTGACGGGCGTGGGCGATTCCGGTGTTCAGGCCGGCCGGCGTCTTGCCCGACGGGTTGTCCACGATCGTGATGCGCTTGTCGGCCTCGGCCAGCCGGGCCGCGATCGCGTGCGTCTTGTCCTTGCTCGGACCGATCGCCAGCACCACCTCCAGCTCACCGGGGTACTCCTGGTCGAGGACGCGGCCGACCGCCTCTTCGAGGTGGCGTTCCTCGTTCAGCACCGGCATCACGACGGAGACGGGGGGCCAAGAAGACAAGGACATGTTCAGGTCAGGCCTTACAGATCGAAGCGACGTCTTCGACGTCGTTACCGGGTTTGGACGGGGTGCTGCTCTTACCGGGCTTGGCCGGCGTGCTCGGCTTCTTGGTGGTGGTCGTGGTGGGCTTACTCGGGGTGTTCGTCTCCTTACCGTCTCCGCCACCGGTCCCCTTGTCCAGCGCTTCGGACTTTCCGATCGCCTCGGCGACCTTGGTCCGGATCAGGTCGAAGTCGGGGTTGCCGGTACGGATCAGCGGCGGGACCGCGGAGAAGCTTGACACCGGCAGCTTCTTCGCGTCCAGCGCGAGATCGGTGAAGGTGCCCAGCTCGCCGGACGGGATGTCGGTGTTGACCACCCGCTTGCTGGCCTTCGCGATGCCCTGGAACTTGGTCAGCACCTTCTGCGGCGACAACTGGTTCAGCATCGCCGTCATCACGCACTTCTGCCGGGTCATCCGCTCGTAGTCTGTCGCACCGGCCCGCGACCGCGCGAACCAGAGGGCGTGGTACCCGTCCAGGTGCTGGTTCGCACCGGGCTCGATGTAGCCCTTGATCGGCGCGCCGATGCCGCCGATCGGGACCCGCTTGCCGACGTCCAGGGTGATCCCACCGACCGCGTTCAGCAGGTCGCGGAAGCCGGCCAGGTCGATCAGCACGTGGTAGTTGACCTTCAGCCCGGTGATCCCCTCGACCGCCTGCTTGGTCGCGGTGACGCCGGGATCGGGGTCGCCGGGGAACAGTTGCTTGTGTTCCGCGGCGTACTGGTAGACGCCGTTCAGCAGGCAGTTCTCGGCGCAGTCCTTCCACCGGAAGCCGTCCGGGAACTGCTTGTTCAGCGGGGTTCCGGCCGGGAACGGCACCCTGGCCATGTTCCGCGGCAGCCCGATCAGCACGGTCCGGCCGGTGTTCGCGTCGACGCTGGCCAGCGTGATGCTGTCCGGCCGGGTGCCGATCCGGTCCGCGCCGGAGTCGCCGCCGAGCAGCAGCACGTTGTAGCGGCCCTTGTCCGCTTCGGACTTCTCCCCGTTGCCGAACACGCTGGCGACGAAGTCACGCTGGGTGGACACGATCGTGCTGGCCCAGACCAGCGCTCCGACCACCACGAAGACCAGGACTCCGTCGAGGATGCTCGCGGTCAGCCGGTGCTTGCGCTCCAGCGTCAGCGGCCGGCCCAGCCGGTAGGCGTCGACGAACAGCGCGGCCCAGCCGAGCGCCAGCACGATGAGCAGGACCTGGATGATCCGCAGCGTGGTGGGCGAGACCATCAGGTTGATCGCGCCGGCCCGCCAGATCAGCGAGAGCACGACCAGGAAGACGACGATCGCGACGATGCCGGCGATCACCCGCCAGGCCCACCGGCCGGCCCGCTTGCTGCCGGCCGCGATCTGCGCGGACCCGGGCAGGATCAGGGTCATCAGCAGCAGCGTCAGCGCACGCTTGAACCGCACCGGTTCGCTGAGATTGCGCAGGTCTGGCTTGTCCTGCGGCATGGCGTCCTTCCGTTCTCCGTACGGCGCGCTGGTGCCGGTACTCCCCCGGGACGGCGTCTCCCTGTGCCGGTATCGCGTCGTTCAGTATGGCCGTGGCTTCACGACCACCTTCTCAGGCGCGCCGCCAAGCCTCTTGTTCCCCATCCGCCACCTGGTACGACGTACCGGGCGGTGTCATGGTTCGAGCCGGGCGGATCCGGAGACGAAGGGTAACAGCCCGGACACCGGCCGCTGATCGGCAGGTGGCCGCAGGTTTACCCCTGCGTGGGCCCGCGACAAGGACTTTTCATCGAGTTGTGATGGCCGGATCGACGCTGATCCGATACGAAGAGTCCGGGCACGACTACGCCCTGCTTGCGCCGCCCCCTTCGCAGGCACAGCCACCAGTGAGGACAGGAAACCGCCCATGAGACTGTTCCGTTCCCTCGCCGCGACCACCGTCGCGGTCAGCACCGTGCTGCTCGGAGGCAGCCAGGCACTCGCCGTCGAGGCCGCACCCCAGGCCACGGCCGAGCAGGCCCGGGTCGCCGCTCCAGGCGCCGACTTCACCGGCATCGCCGCCCTGAGCAACTGCTCGGGCTCCCTGGTCCGGTACGCCGAGTCGCTGTCGACCGACAGGGCTTTGATCCTCACCAACGGCCACTGCTACGAGGGCGGCATGCCCAGCCCGGGCCAGGTGATCGTGAACCGGGCCTCCTCCCGCTCGTTCACGCTGCTGCGGCCGAACTCGAGCAACGCCGGCACCGTCCGCGCCAGCCGGGTGCTCTACGCGACGATGACCAAGACCGACGTCTCCCTTTACCAGTTGAACGAGTCCTACGCCTCGATCCGCTCGCGGCTGAACGTCACTCCGCTGACGCTGGCCAAGCAGGCCCCGGCGGACGGCGCGGGCATGGCGGTCGTCTCCGGCTACTGGAAGCGGATCTACACCTGCTCGGTGCAGGCCACCATCCCGGAACTGCGGGAGGCCGGCTGGGTGATGAAGAGCTCGATCAAGTACCAGCAGCCGGGCTGCGAGACCATCGGCGGTACTTCGGGCTCGCCGGTCGTGAGCACCACCACCGGTGAGGTGATCGGCGTCAACAACACCGGCAACGAGGACGGCGAGCGCTGCACGCTGAACAACCCGTGCGAGGTGGACGCCAACGGCAACATCACCGTCGACCAGGGCGCCGCCTACGGCCAGCAGACCTGGTGGTTCTACACCTGCCTGACCGCCTCCCGCACGCTCGATCTGAACAAGAGCGGCTGCCAGTTGGCGAAGCCCGCCCGCCGGTAGAAGGCCCCGGGTACTGCGACCGCCGCCCCGGTCGCAGTACCCGGCGGTTCGAGATGAGATGGTGACCTGTACCACTTCCGATCCGGTATGGTCGCCGCTCATGGCAGTCGACTCCTCCACACCTGGCCAGGTCAGCGCTCCCCGGTGGCACAGTCCACTCGGGGTGAGGACGCGGCTGGTCGCGTCCAGCGCCCTGATGCTCTTCCTCGAGCTCGCGCTGATCCGCTGGACCGGTTCGAACGTCGTCCACCTGAGCTACTTCTCGAACTTCGTGCTGCTCGGCTCGTTCCTGGGCATCGGCATCGGGTTCCTGCGCTCCAACCGGGCGAAGCGGCTGCCCTTCTACTCACCGGTCATGCTGGGCCTGCTGGTCCTGGTGATCGCCTGGAAGCCGGTCACGGTCGACCGGGGCAGTTCGTCCAGCGTCATCTACTTCACCAGCCTGGACACCACCGGGCCACCCGTCTGGGTGATCCTGCCGATCGTCTTCGTCGCCGCCGCCGTGGTGCTGGCCGGGCCGGCGGAACTGGTCGGGCGGTGTTTCGCGGAACTGCCGCGGCTGACGGCGTACCGGTTCGACCTGATCGGCAGCCTGCTCGGCATCGTCGGCTTCACCGTCCTGTCGTTCCTGGGCGCTCCGCCGATCTGGTGGGGCGTGATCGTGCTGCTGTCCTTCGTGGTGCTGATGGTGCCGCAGGAGAAGGCGACCGCCACAGCCCTCAGCGCTGTGCTGGTGGCGACGCCGCTGCTGGCGATGATCGGCGTGCTCTTCCACGAGTCGACCCGGCCGGAGAACAGCTGGTCGCCGTACTACAAGGTGCAGACGTCGAGC
Source organism: Kribbella sancticallisti (assembly GCF_039530625.1). Lineage (NCBI taxonomy): Bacteria > Bacillati > Actinomycetota > Actinomycetes > Propionibacteriales > Kribbellaceae > Kribbella > Kribbella sancticallisti. The sequence continues at coordinate 84,062 of NZ_BAAAOS010000007.1, forward strand.
CAGGAGTGGCAGGGCGTGCCGCTGCTCACGATCACCGTCAACGGCGTACCGCACCAGCAGGCGATCCCGGCGGAGAACCGGCTGCAGTGGGAGCCGCAGTACGGGCTGCCGTACCAGCGCGCGGTGGCCGGGAAGCAGCCGAAGAACGTGCTGATCATCGGCGCCGGCTCCGGCACCGACGTGGCCGTTGCGCTGCGCAACGGCGCGACCCACGTGGACGCGGTCGAGATCGACCCGCGGATCCGCGACATCGGGCGCGAGAAGCACCCGGACCGGCCGTACCAGGATCCGCGGGTGACGTCGCACATCGACGACGGGCGGGCGTTCCTGTCCCGGACGGACAAGAAGTACGACCTGATCCTGCTGGCGCTGCCGGACTCGCTGACGCTGGTGAACGGCGCGAGCTCGCTGCGGCTGGAGAGCTACCTGTTCACCCAGCAGGCGTTCGAGAGCGCGCGCGAGCACCTTGCGCCGGGTGGCGCGTTCGCGATGTACAACTACTATCGCGAGACCTGGCTGATCGACCGGCTCGCGTCGACGGCCGAGGCCGCCTTCGGGCACAAGCCGTGTGTGGACAAGGTCGGCGACGACCTCCAGCAGGCGGTCGTGACGGTCGGACTGACCGAGGCCGACCAGACCTGCGCTTCGGCCTGGCCCGGCGCGACGGAGATCACGCCGCCGCCGGCGACGGACAACCGGCCGTTCCTGTACCTGTTCACCGACCGGATCCCGTCGCTGTACCTGGTCACGCTGGGGCTGATCCTGGTCGCCGGGGTGATCGGCGTCGGCATCGCGGGCGGCGGTTCGTCGTACCGGCGGATGCGGCCGTACGCGGACCTGTTCCTGCTCGGGGCCGGGTTCATGCTGCTGGAGACCAAGAGCATCACCGGGTTCGCGCTGTTGTTCGGCACCACCTGGGTGGTCAACGCGATCGTGTTCGCCGGGGTGCTGCTCGCCGTCCTGGCGGCGGTCGAGGTGACGCGAAGATTCAAGACACCGCCCCTGAAGACGATGTACGTCGTGCTGTTCGCCGGCTTGCTGCTCAGTTGGGTGTTCCCGGACAGTTGGCTGCTCTCGATGCCGGTCGGCCTGCGGGCGCTGGTCGCGGTGATGATCGCGTTCCTGCCGATCTTCGCGGCGAACGTGGTGTTCGCGAAACGCTTCACCGACACCGCCGACGGCACCGCCAGCTTCGGCGCCAACCTGCTCGGCGCGATGCTCGGAGGCTGTCTCGAGTACGCCGCGCTGCTGATCGGCTTCGACGGCCTGCTCATCATCGCCGCCCTGCTGTACGTCGGCGCCTTCCTGCTCCGCCCGAAGACGTCCGGCGTCATCCGCGCCTAGCGGCCGGCTACTGGTCCTGCGGGCGGCTACCCGGGGTAGGTCGTCATACGCGAACGCTAACCGCTCAACGCGTCACGGGAGCCCCAGAAGCCGCAGGCCGGCAGCAGTAGCGGCCGCAGCGACGACGACAAGCACGAAGGGCGCCTTACGCCAGGCAAGGACTCCCCCGACCAGTACTCCGACGGGCCGCGCTATTCCCGCCGCGTCGTGCCCGTCAGTCAGCGCTGCGGTCGCCACCAGCGCCGCGAGCAGGATCACTGCGGCCGCGGCCAGCACCGACTCCGCCCGCTCGGGCATCTCGAACCGCGTCCGCATGAGCGGACCCGCGAGCCGCAACGAGAAGGTGCCGACAGCAAGTACCAGTACTCCGACCAGCAGTGGCGTGTTCATCCGACAGCCTCCAGTGCGGGCTTCTCCGCGCGATAGAACAGCAGACCCACCAACGCCAGGAGCACCGGCAGTCCGGCTGGCAGGAAGGGGGTGACGGCCAGAGCTACGACCGAGCCGACCAGCGCCGCAGTACGGGTCGACTTGTTCCGCAGGGACGGCAGCACCAGCGCCAGGAGCACCGCGGGGAAGGCCGCGTCCAGCCCGAAGGCGTCGGTGTCGGTGATCACCGATCCGGCCAGCACCCCGATCAGCACCCCGAGGTTCCAGCAGACGAAGATCCCGATCCCGCAGACCCAGTACGCCGCCCGCTTCTGCCGCAGATCCTCCTGGCCGAGCGCGAAGGCGACGTTCTCGTCCGTCATCAGGTGGCTGCCGACCGGCCGGCGCCGGCCGTTGCCGATCACGTCGCTGACCGCCAGACCGAACGCCACGTGGCGGCTGTTCACCAGCAGCCCGGCGATGGTGGCCGCGATCGGGCTGCCGCCGGCTGCCACGATCCCGACGAACAGGAACTGCGACGCCCCGGCGAACACGATCAGCGACAGCACCACCGGCACCCACAACGGGAGTCCCCCGCCGACGCTGATCGCGCCGTACGAGACGCCCACGACGCCGTCGGCCAGGCAGACCAGCGCGATGTCGCGCAGCAACCCGCGGTCCAGTGTTCGCCATATCGAACGCATGGGCTTTATGATGAACAGCAGGCCGCCCGTTCGTCAAGCCGAACAGATAGACCGATGGAGCGAACACCGATGGAATCCAAGGCACCACTGGACGTGATCGCCGCGTCGCTGCGCCGCGAACGCGCCCGCGCCGGACTCTCCCTGACCGAGGTCGCCCGGCGCGCAGGCGTGGCCAAGTCGACGCTGTCGCAACTGGAGTCCGGGACCGGCAATCCCAGCGTGGAGACGCTGTGGGCGCTGTGCATCGCGCTGGAGATCCAGTTCGGCGACCTGATCGACCCGCCGCGGCCGAAGGTGGTGGTGATCCGCGCGGACGAGGGCCCGGCGATCTACTCGGAGACCAAGGAGTACAGCGCCACCCTGGTCGCGTCCTGCCCGCCGAACGCGCGGCGCGACGTCTACCGCATCAACGTCACGCCGGGCCCGGGTCACATCTCCGAGGCGCACATTCCGGGGACGGTGGAGCACGTGCTGCTCAGCACCGGCCGGGCCAGCGTCGGCCCGACCGGCGAACCGGTCGAACTCGGGCCCGGCGACTACGTCGCCTACCCCGGAGATCTCCCGCACATCTTCCAGGCGCTGGAGCCGAACACGTCCGCAGTACTGATCTCCCAGACGAGTTAGCCGGGCTCAGACCTTGCGGCCGATCCCGCCGGCGATGCACTCCTCGACCTGGTTGAGCGGCTTGACCCGCGGGCCGTCCGGCCACCACTCGTCGCACAGCACCAGCCCGGGCTCGATCAACTCCTGGTCGCCGAACATGGCCTTGATCTGGTCGTGGGTGCGGAACACGCCGCTGCCCATCGGGCTGTGGGTGAACTTCTCCTCCATCGCCCGGGCGATCGCGGAGTGCTCGGGCGTCTGCGGGTCGTGGAAGTGCGCGATCACCGTGTACGACCCCGGGACCATCGCGTCGGTGTAGGTCTTGACGATCTCCGGGCCGTCCTCGCCCAGGTAGTGGTGCAGCGTGCCGTTGTGGATCAGCGCGATCGGCTGGCCGAAGTCGAGGAACTCCTTCACCTCGGGCTTGCCGAGCACCTCCTGCGGCTTGAAGATGTCCGCGCTGATGAACAGGGTCTGGTCGTTCTCCTCCAGCAGCGCCCGGCCATGAGCGAGCACCACCGGGTCGTTGTCGACGTAGAGCACCTTGGCCTTCGGCTGCAGCCGCTGGACCACCTGGTGGGTGTTCTCCGCGGTCGGCAGCCCGGACCCGCAGTCCAGGTACTGCGTGATCTCGGCCTGGCCGGCCAGGAACCGGCAGGCCCGGATCAGGAAGTTCCGGTTCGACCAGGCCAGGTCGTTCACCTGCGGCGCCACCGTGGCCACCTGGCGGAGCACCTCGCGGTCGATCTCGAAGTTGTCCTTGCCGTTCAGGGCAGCGTCGTACACCCGGGCGATGCTGGCGCGGGTGGTGTCCACCCCGACCGGTACGGAGCTGGGAGCCTTGATGGCGTCGGACATCGGCGACCTCGCAGAAGTGGGTTTTCCGGATGTGACCCCCGACCCTACTAACAGTAGGGGCACGATTCCAGGTGGTGTCCGCGCGTGGGCCTGGCCCGGCCAGGCCGGTGTCGTGAAATGATTCCCTGGAGCGCGCCACAGGGACGGAGGACGGGGTGACGGAGCCAGGCACGCCGGGCGGGCCGACCGCTCTGCGGATCATGCTGGGCGCCCACCTACGCCGGATGCGCGAGGAGGCGGGGATCAGCCGCGGCGACGCCGGCTACGCGATCCGCGGCTCGGAGTCCAAGATCAGCCGGCTCGAACTGGGCCGGGTCGGCTTCAAGGTCCGCGACGTCGAGGACCTCCTGTCGCTGTACAAACTGGACGATCCCGAGGAACGGGCCCGGCTGCTCGACCTGGCCAAGGCGGCGAACAACCCCGGCTGGTGGCAGCGCTACGACGACCTCACGCCGAACTGGTTTCACTCCTACCTCGGTCTGGAGATGGCCGCCGAGCTGATCCGGACGTACGAGGTCCAGTTCGTCCCCGGCCTGCTGCAGACCCCCGACTACGCCCGGGCGGTGATCCAGCTCGGCCGCAGCGAGCGACTGCTGCCGGCGGAGGAGATCGAGCGGCTGGTCGCGCTGCGGATGGCGCGGCAGGAGGCACTTCGCGCTACGCACACCACCAAGTTGTGGGCAGTCGTCGACGAAGCCGTGCTGCACCGGCCGATCGGCGGCGAGGCCGTACTGCGCGCGCAGCTTGAGCACCTGGCCGACGTGTCCCGCGAGCCCGGCGTGACCCTGCAGATCCTGCCGTTCGCCTCCGGTGGTTACGCGGCCACCGGCGGCGCGTTCAGCCTGCTCCGGTTCGCCGACGCCGACCTGCCCGACATCGTCTACATCGAGCACCTCACCAGCGCGGTCTACCTGGACAAGCGCGAGGACCTGGACGAGTACGTGGTCACCATGGACTCGCTCTCGATCGCCGCCTCCACACCCCGCCAGACCCATCACCTGCTGACCGAGATCATCAAGAACCTCGGCTGACCGCAACTTTCGCCGGCTCCGCCGCGTCTTCGTGGGTGGTGCCCACCTGCCGGGGAGACGGAGTTGTCGAGCACAGATGCCGAGTGATCACGTACCGGGGCATGCCCGCGGCCGGGGCCGCCGGGTCGCCTCCCGACGCCGGGCCGCCACGAAACGCAGTACCGGGGCGGTCGCCGGGCTGACGTTGCTCGGCGCACTGATTCCGGGGACGGGGTACCTGTTCGCCGGCTGGAAGAAGCTCGGCACGCTGGTGCTGACGGTTTCGGTGGGGTTGCTCGCGGCCGGCGGGTACCTCGTCCTGACCAAGCGGGACCAGTTGATCGCACTCGCGGTGGATCCGCGGCAGCTCCACTACGCCACCATCGGGCTCTGCGCGCTCGGAGTGCTCTGGATCCTCGTGATCGTCACGTCACACCGGGCGTTGCGGCCGGGGACAGCCAGCAGGGGCAGCCGGTTCGGCGGCGCAGTACTGGTCGGGGTGCTGAGCTTCGCCGTGGCGGTGCCGACCGCGATGGGCATGCAGACGGCCCGGACCCAGCGGGACCTGCTGCAGACGGTGTTCTCCAACAAGGAGAGCAAGAGCGCGACCGTGCCGATCATCAAGAACAAGAAGGATCCGTGGGCCGGCAAGCCTCGGCTCAACCTGCTCCTGCTCGGGGCCGACGACGCCGACGGGCGCAAAGGAGCACGGACCGACACCGTGATCGTGGCGAGCATCGACACGGCGACCGGCAACGTCTCGCTGATCTCCCTGCCGCGCAAGCTGATGTTCATGCCGTTCCCGGCCGGCACCAAGCTGCACGAGGAGTACCCCGACGGTTTCGGCAAGGACGGGATCAGGATGGAGGACCGGCTCGAGTGGATGCTCGACGCCATCTACAAGAACGTGCCGGAGCAGCACCCGAACATCGTCGGCCCGTCCGACAACGTGGGGGCCGACATCCTCAAGCTCACCGTCGGCGAGGCGACCGGCCTGAAGCTGGACTACTACGTCCAGATCAACCTGGCGGGCTTCACCCAACTGGTCGACGCCCTCGGCGGCATCCGGGTCAACATCAACTACCCGATCCCAGTCGGCGGCAGCGACGACGAGAAGCGGCCGCCGAACTACTACCTCAAACCCGCGCAGAACAAGCACCTGATGGGCAAGGAAGCGCTCTGGTACGCCCGCGGCCGCTACGGCATCGCCAACCCGGACGACGCCCGCAGTGCCCGGCAGCGCTGCGCCATCCACGCGATCGCCGAGACGGCGACCCCGGCGAACCTGCTGAGCAGCTACCGGGAGCTGGCGATGGTCGGCAAGAACATGCTGCGCACCGACATCCCGCAGGACCTGCTGGCGGCCCTCGTGGAGCTGGGCCGGAAGGTGAAGACGGGCAAGGTGTCGGAGGTCCCGCTGGACGGGCACAAGCTCAAGTTCGCCTACCCGCACCCGGACTACGACGGCCTTCGCGCGGTAGTCGCCACCGCGCTGGCCGCCAAGCCCGCGACCACTCCCACCAAGCCGCGGAAGACCACCACCGCCACTACTACTCCCAAGCCGACCGCGAAGCCGACCGCCGATCTCGCCGACGCCTGTGAGTACCACCCGCAGGAGACACCCTGATCAGGTGGGCAGGGTCCCGCGGATGACGCTGTTGCGGGAGTGCTCCGGCACCCCGTCGTCAGGCTCCAGCGACACGTCGACGATCCGGTAGCCCTGCGACGTCAGATTCGGCGGTACGACGAACGTGCCGCCGTTGCTCGGATCGAGGATGCCCAGCGACACCATCCGCTTGCCGTCGGTGTTGATCAGCCAGAGCTCGTAGAAGCCCTGCGGCTGCGGCAGACCGTTCACGCCAACCCGCAGCTCCGTCTCGGCTCCGCTGCGGATCAGGTCGGCAACACCGTCACCGCTCTTGCCCTCCAGCGGATCCAGCCTGGTCGTGGCCACTGGCGGCTGCTGCGGCACTGTGTCCTCGCCACCGATGATCCTGGTGCCCAGGACTCCGGCGATCAGGCCCACGGCCGCTGCGAGCGTGCCGACCAGCACCAGCCGTCGCCGTACCGACTTCGGCTCGTACTCCGGTGCGTCGCGCAGGCCGAGCTCCTCGACCACCCGGTCCCACACCTGCGGCGGCGCGGCCTCCAGCCGGTCGCCGGGCTCCAGGTGACGGCCGAGGTCGGCCAGTTGGCGGAGCTCCTCGACCTCTGTCCGGCAGGTCTCGCAGCCGGCCAAATGACCCTCTTGGTCAGCGCTGAGCGGGGCGTCGTCCAGTGCGTGCTGGGCCAGCACTTCAGGCTCCAGGTGTTCCATGGGTCACCTCCTTCAACCGATCGCGGAGGTGCAGGAGTCCCCGGCGTACATGGCTCTTCACGGTACCGAGCGGCAGATCCAGCCGCTCAGCGATCTCTGCGTACGTCTGATCTTCGTAGAAGACCAGTCCGAGGATGGTTCGCCGGGGGTCATCGAGCTTGTTGAGTTCGTCGGCGATCACCAGCCGGTCGACCACCCGGTCATCGGCCGGAGCTACCCGGGCCTCTTCCCGGACGCCACCGACGGCCGTCAGCGTGCGCTGGTCCCTGCCTCGGGCGGCCAGGCGGTCGGCGATCCGGTGCTTGGTGATTCCCACCAGCCAGGCGGACAAGGAGCCGGCGGCCGGGTCGAAAGTGGACCGGCCGCGCCAGGCGGAGACGAAGACCTGCTGGGTGACGTCCTCCGCGTCGGCGCGGTCGCCCAGCGTCTTCAGGGCGACGCTGAACACCAGCGACGACCAACGGCGGTAGGCCTCGGCCAGCGAGTCCTCCCGACCTGCGGCGAACCCTGCGGCCACTTCGGCAGCAGACAGTTCTCCGGACTCGACGACCCTCACCTCGGGCACTCTATCCGGGCTGACCGCCGTTCTGCCGCTACTCAACGGGTACTGCGGTGACGACCAGGTTCTCCTGGTAGCCGCCTCGGTCGGGGAGGTACTCGCCGCCGCAGGTGACGATCTGAAGACGGCGGAGTCCACTGCGGTCGAAGACGACGGCCAGGGCGAGCGTCTGCTTGTCGACATCACGCACCGCCTCCGTCCGGTACTGCAAGGTCCTGCCGTCCGACAGGCGAAGCTCGATCGGGTCTCCCGGTCTGGTTCGCGACAGTCGCGCCAGCGGGCCCACGCCGTACTCGCGGCTGTCGAGGTGCCCGCCGAGAACTACCGAGCCGGTAGTAGACGCAGGGCCGGGGCCGAAGCGGTACCAGCCGATGCGCGCGGGGTTCGGCGGTAGCTCCATCTGGCCGTCGGCAGCAACTCCAGTGGGTACTACCGGCATCCGGAGCTGTGCCTTGCCTACGATCAACTCCAGCGGCTGTGCCTCGGCTGCGACCGTTGGGAGATCAGCTGCGCGTGTCTTGACTGATGGCGCGGTTGCCGACGGTGTTGTGGGCGGGGTCGCTGTGGAGCGCGTGGGCACCGTCTGCGCGGGCTCTGGCACCGAGGCTGGTTGCTCGCCGGCCTCGCGGCCGTACCAGAAGATCGGTACGGCCACGAGGGCGACCAGCGAGACGACCAGAACCACTACGGTCTTGCGATGGTTCACTTGTCCGCGCGGACCCTGCTGACCGCCAGCCGACCGGCGGACCCCGCCAGTCCGAGCGCGGCCAGCAGCATCAGGCCCGCGGCCCAGCTGGGCACGGATTCCTGCATGGCGACCTGACCACCCGTTCCACCCGGAACGCCGCTGGGGTTGCTGTGCAGGCCGCTGATGGTCTGCACGGCCAGCTTCAGGTTCTTGGCGCTGGCGCTGCCCCACGCGTAGACGATCGTGTTGGCGCCTTCCTTGAGCGGAACGTCCGCCGGGCCGATCGCGACGGTCGAAGTACCGGCCAGTGCGACGTCGGCCTTCACCGTGCCGGCCGGCAGGTCGGCCTTGGCTTCCTTGGGGTTGGTGAGGCCCTTGAAGACCGGCGTACCGGCGGCCCTGATGTCCACCGCCGGGGCTGCCGCGGTGTGCCGGACTGTCAGCCGGGCCTTGCCCGCGCCCAGCTTGGAGACGTCGTTGACGAACGGCGTGAGCTTGGGCTTGCCGCTCGCGTCCAGGTGCGCGACCACGGTGATGTTGGCGCCACCGGGCACAGTGACGTCGTTGGCCTGGATGACCGCCTTGCCACTGGCGCCGGCGCCCGCTGCCACTACCTTGAGGTCGTACTCGCCCGCCGGCAGCTTGAGCGGGTCAGTCAGTGTTCCTGGTTTGAAGTTCGTCAGCAGTGCCTTGCCGCCCGCGTAGACGTCGACGGTCGCGCCAGGGACGCCGTGCAACACGGAGACGGTCGCATCGGCCGTACTCCGCTCCGCGGTGGCAGCGGCCGGCGCTGCGGCGATCAGGGGGGAGGATGCAGCTGCCAAGGCGATGAGGCCGGTGGCTGCGGCTGCGGAACGGCGGTGGGACATGTCTACCTCCTGGGTCGGGTGCTTTATCTCCTCTTCCGCCGAAGCCGCACCCACGGATGCACCAGGACTCAACTTTTTTTCTGCGGACAGCGGCCACTCCGGGCGTGAGCGGTTCAGCTGGGCAGTTTGCGGGTGTCGATCAGGTGTTGCGCCACGTCGCGGAGCTTGGTGTTGGTGTCTTGGGAGTAGCGCCGCAGGATGGCGAAGGCGCGGTCGTCGTCGACGTCGAAGCGCTCCATCAGGATGCCCATCGCCTGCCCGACCAGCTTGCGGGCGTCGACCGCCCGCGCCATCGTCTCCTCGTGCCGCGCCGAGGCGACGGCGACCGAGGCGTGCCGGGCGAGGATGTGGGCGATCGCCTCGTCATCGGCATCGAAGGCGTCCGGCTCCGGACTGTAGAGCCCGAGTACGCCGACCGACGGCGACGGGCCGGAGCCGACGGCGAGGGGGACGTCCAGCACACTGCGCACCCCGAGCCCGGCCACCTTGGCGGCCCACTGCGGCCACCGGTCGTCGGTGCGGGTGTCGCGGATGAGCACGGTCGTGCGGTCGCGCATCGACTCCACCAACGGACCGTCCTGGCTGTCGATCTGCAGATCGAAGACCTCGGCCACGACCGGATCGGTCACCGCCGCGACTTCGGCGCGCGAGCCCCGGGTGTGGAAAGCCACCCCGGCGTAGGTGCAGTTCAGGGCCTGCAGGGCGAACTGGACAACGGTGTCCACCGTCTCCTCGACACCGGCCGCGTCATGCAACTCGACCGCCAACCGGGCGAACGCTCCCGCGGCGCCAGAGGGGTCAATGGTCGGCATCTGCGGCTCCCCAAGAGGATCAGTGTGAACACCCCGCCGGCCGGCGTGTTCCCTGCGCAAATCATGCCCCACCGCGGCGCTTCCCAACGCCCCTCAGTCCCGCAGGCCCGGCCGAGCGCCGCTGACGTGTACGAGTGGAGCTGTGGGGTATCGGGGGTGAACGTGGTCTTCTAGCCCGCGGGCGAAGCGACCACCAGGCCGCGCGTGTTGTGCCCTATCAGCGCGCGCGGCCGCTTCCAATCATGCGCCTGCCTCGGGCGCCAGGGAACAGCTCCGCGACTTCGCTTCTCGGCGCGATCTCTCTGCTCAGCGTGCGGCAGGTTCCAAAAGGCTTCGAGGGTTGACGATTCCGGCGTGTGAACCGGGGTACTGGGCGCCCATCGTGCGGTTCCGAAAGGAGAAAGTCGTGTCCGGAGATGTCGTAGACCTGATCATGAACGACCACCGTCAGGTGGAGGAGCTGTTCGACCAACTGAAGGACGAGCCGGAGAAGCGGCCGAATCTGGTCCCCGTACTGACGACTCTGCTCACCGCCCACAGTCGGGCCGAGGAAGCGGAGGTCTACCCGGCAGCGGCCGACGAGGCCGGCGAATCCGAAGAGGTGGCGCACAGCCAGGAGGAGCACGTCGAGGCCGACGAGCTACTGGCCAAGCTGGCAGCCGCCGATCCCACCTCGGCGGAGTTCGACAAGGTACTCGAGGAACTTGTCGACGCGGTCAGCCACCATGTCGAGGAAGAAGAAACCAAGGTTCTTCCCGGGATGCGCGAACGCCTGAGCGACGAGCGCAGGCTCGAACTGGGCGAAGCCTTCATCAACAGCCGGGAGAAGCACCTGGGCGAGCAGCCCGCGGACATCACCAAGGGCCAGCTACAACAGCAGGCAGCCAACGCCGACATCGGCGGTACGTCGGGGATGAGCAAGGAAGCCCTGCAGAAGAAGCTCCGCCAAGAGGCGAAGAGCGAATAACTCCTCCACGGCTGAGCGGG
>NZ_BAAAOS010000007.1:95192-165737 GCF_039530625.1 Kribbella sancticallisti
CCGTTTCCGTTTCCCGTGCGCCGGGCTACTCCATGCTTGAGGCAACGGCATGGGGAAGGTTGCGCAGGGCATGTTCCAGCGCTCTGGCAACGTTCCGGTCGGTGCGGCTGTCGTCTCCCTGCCAGACCTGACAGACGAACACTTCGGCAACAAGCTCCGGCGACCGCTTGCACCGGCGGGCCCACGCGTCGAGCAACTCGTCGGCCTGCTCCCCGCTCACCCCGAACAACTCCATCAACAATCCTTTGGCCTGCTCCACCGACGCCGAGCAGGTCGGGGCGTTCATCTCGATCATCATCGTTCCTCACCACAGCGCTGGCAGCCCCATCCGGCTCGATGCGCAACCGCAGCCACCAGCACCTCCTAGTACCCCGCCAGCCGCCCATCATTCCCCACCTCAAGCGGTTGGTTGTTTGGACGGGAGAGGTGGGCGCGTTCTCCCTGGGGACCGAAGAGGGTGAGTAGTTCGGCGGGATGGGTGTCGGCACTGCCGAGCCAGTGGGGTACGCGGGTGTCGAACTCCGCGGCCTCGCCGGGGCCGAGGTGGAACTCCTGGTCGCCGAGCACGAAGCGCACGTGTCCGTTGAGGACGTAGAACCATTCGTAGCCCTCGTGGGTGTGCAGTTTCATCGTGGGTGCTCGGCGGGCGGGTGGATAGATGACCTTGTACGCCTGGACGCCGCCGGCTCGTCTGGTCAGGGGCACCACGGTCAGGCCGAATCGCCGTACAGGCTTCAGGTGGATGCGCGGGTCGCCGGTCGGTGGAGCCGCGACCAGATCATCGAGCGGTACGCCGTGTGCGCGGGCCAGTGGCAGCAGTTGTTCCAGGGTTGGGCGGAGCTTTCCGTTCTCGAGGCGCGAGAGGGTGCTCGCGGTGAGGTCGGTCTCGGTTGCCAGGTCCGCCAAGGTGGTGTTCCGCGCTCGGCGCAGTGCGCGCAAGCGTGGACCGACTCCTGCCAGAACGTCCTCTTGGGTGCTGCTCATGAGCTCCATCATGCGGATCCGCAACTTTTCTTGCAATCACGAAACCTCCCAACGGATGCTGGCTGCGACCACACCAACTGGAGGGCTACGACCTATGGACACTGCTCGAGGCAGCGAGGCCAAGCTGTTCATCCAGCGAGCCACCAAGTGAGCGCCCGACGGCGAGCGAAAGACACCGGTCCCCCACAAACCGACGCCGACGAGAAGGCCACCCTGCTGGGCTTCCTCAACTACCTGCGAAGCGCCATCGCGGAGAAGGCCGCGAACGTCCCCGAACCACAGGTCCGCATCGCCGGCGTGCCCTCCGGAACCAATCTCCTAGGCCTGGTCAAGCACCTGACCTACGTCGAACGCTTCTACTTCCTCGGCGAACGCGTCCGCAACTGGAACCAGACCATGCGCCCGTCCCTCGATGAAACCGTCGAGGATCTCCTAGCCGACTACCAAGAAGCCATCCAACAAGCGAACCACGTCATCGAAGTCTGCCCGGACCTGACACTTCCCGCCCACCGCGGACAGGCCCCGTCGATGCGCTGGGCCCTCGTCCACATGATCGAAGAAACCGCCCGCCACGCCGGCCACGCCGACATCCTCCGCGAACAACTCGACGGCTCAACCGGCCGCTGAAGACTTCTCAGCCAAGCCCCTTCAGCAACTGCCGAGCCATCACGATCCGCTGCACCTGGTTGGTGCCTTCATGTTTCATAGCGACATTTACGAATAGTCCTTGCCTAACAGGTTTGATCACTGATAAACATGTCGCACCCGCCGGTGAGGGCGGCCCTGGACCGAGCGAGGGGCACACATGTCACTATCTGTTCAACCGCGAGCGAGGGGACCGCAGCGAGCGCTCCTCGGTGGTCCGAAGGTCAGTCGCGCGATCGCCGCGGGTCTCGGGGCGGTGCTGGTTCTCGGTCTCTTGACCAGTGCACCGACGGCGGAGGCGGGCGGCCCCGCTGAGGCGACATCGACCTGGGCTCTCGACAGCGATGCCCGTGACTCGGTCGGCGACCGCCATGGCGAGGCGCTCCCGGGCGTCTCGTTCTCCGGTGGCAGCGCGCAGTTCTCGCGGCGTGACGACTCGGAGATCCAGCTTCCGTACGACCGTCGCCTGGAGCCCGGCGAAGGACGCTGGCGGTTGGAGCTGTCGGACGTCGTACCGGGACCCCTGACGCGTTCGCACCAAGCGATCGCTACGAGCAGGTCGGTCACCAACCAGGGTTGGGCGCTGTACATCATGCCGACCGGCGAGTTCCGGTTCTGGTCCCGCGTGGTGGGACAAAGCTCCTGGTCCCAGTTCGCCACCGGCGTGATCGCGCAACCGGGGACGAGCTACGACGTGGCTGTCACGTGGGAACCCGGCACGGTGGCTGTCCGGATCAGCGGCGGAGCCTCGAAAGAGCTGACCTTCGACATGGCGATGCCGGTCATCAACGACGGCAGCAACCCGATCCGGCTCGGCAACGGCGGAGACCGCGGTACGGAGTTCTTCTACAACGGCTCACTCGGCGCCGTGACCCTCTCCGCCACACCACGCGCCAACGCCTGGTCGCTGTGTGAGGAGAACGCGACGACGTCGCCGGCTGTCACTCGGCCCGACCCGGCGATCCTGGAACGTCCGATCCCGACCGACGAGATCAGCCGGCTCGCGCTGGAAGCGGCGCGCAACGCCAACCGCTACATCACCAGCACCTACTGGAACGGGCTCTTCGCCGGCGAGGAGGACGAGCGGATCAACCTCGCGCAGCGCATCGGCAACACCGAGTATGCTCTCCGCGGCCCTGCGATGGCGGCTGTGAACATGGCGATCATGCTCGCGACCGGTGCCTACGACCCGGCCGACACCGGGGTCAGCGAGGCTGAGGCGCGGACCCGCGTCGTACGACTCGTGAGCTCTGCGGCGGCCGAGCACCGCGCGAACGACCCAGGCGGCTGGGGGACGGAGTCACGGTTGTGGCAAGCGTCCCTGTGGGCGTACTACAACGGCTTCGCCGCCTGGTTGCTGTGGGACGACCTCAGCCCGGCGCAGCAGGCGTGCGTGACGAACATGGTGGCGACGGAGGCGGACGCGATGCCCGATCTCGCCTACTACCGCAACGCCGACGGCACGATCATCCGACCCGGGAACACCCAGGCCGAAGAGAACGCGTGGCGCAGTTCGCTGTCCGGACTGGCCGCCATCATGATGCCCGGCACCGCCAACAGCACGCAGTGGCGTGACGATGCCCTCGCACTGGCTCTCGCGGCCTGGGCGACGCCGAAGGACGTGACGGCGCCGGAGGTCGTGAACGGCCGTCAGCTCGACCGGCTCCTCGACGGCTCGAACGTCGAGGCGGACGGCACGGTCGAGAACCACAACCTGATGCACCCGATCTACATGCTCGCGTTCGACCAGAACGTCAACAACGCCCTCGGACAGCAGATGACGGGTCAGCTGCCGGCGGCGGCGTTCCTTCGGAACGTCGACCTGACCTACGAGGCGCTGGTGGACCTGGAATTTCCTTCCCCACCGTGGCTCTCGCCGGGCGGCACGATCTACGTCCCCGGAGAGTCGTCGATCTACTACCCGGACGGCAACGACTGGGGCACCACGTTCCCGCTCTACTTCGCGCAGGCCGATGTGATCGCGGACAGCTACGGCATCGGCAGCAACCTCAGCACACCGCCGAGCGAGTGGGCCGTGCGACATCTTCAGGCTGCCATCGATCTGCAGAGTCGCTTTGCCGACGGCCACACCTACCTCAACACCACCGAGAGCAACTACAGATTGCGGGAGGAGCGCACAGCGCAGATCGCGGCGCACACGTTCCTGACCCGCTTCCTGAACAGTCCTGCACAGACCTGCCTCACGAATCGCCCGTACACCACTACTACGACCGATCCGCTCCTCGGGGAGCTGGAGAGCGCCTGGCAGGTCATCGACAGCGAGGCGGGGAAAACACTGCCCCCCGCGCTCGAGGACGAGCTCCGCGCTGCTCTCGAGCAGGCCACCGAAGCAGGAAATCACGGTCAGAAAGTTGCTGCGATCCGTGCCCTGCAGCGGCACCTGGCGAGGACCGAGATCGACTCCCCCGCCATCAGACAGATCCGCAAGGCGGTCGAATCGGCGGCGACCTGTGCCCTCCAACTGCCCGGCGGCCCTGGCACGAATCCAGGCCAAACCCCGCGCTGACACCATCGCCGACCTGACCGCCCTCAGCCAGACTCCGAGCGCCTCCCGCCCGGAGTCTGGCTGCGAGGCCGAGCCGTCCGGAAACTGGATCGAAACAGTGCCGTCGCCGCTCTGACCTGCGGAAACGAGCTCAGCTGAGGCCCTTCAGCAACTGGCGGGCCATCACGATGCGCTGCACCTGGTTGGTGCCTTCGTAGATCTGGGTGATCTTGGCGTCGCGCATCATGCGTTCGACCGGGTAGTCGTGGGTGTAGCCGTAGCCGCCGAGGAGTTGTACTGCGTCGGTGGTGACGGCCATCGCGACGTCTGAGGCGAAGCACTTGGCGGCGGCGCCGAAGTACGTGAGGTCGGTGTCGCCTCGTTCGGAGCGGGCCGCGGCGGCGTAGGTGAGTTGGCGGGCGGCCTCGATCTTCATGCCCATGTCGGCGAGCATGAACTGCAGGCCCTGGAACTCCGCGATCGCCTTGCCGAACTGCTTGCGTTCCTTGACGTAGCCGAGCGCGTAGTCGAGCGCGCCCTGGGCGATGCCGAGGGCCTGGGCCGCGATCGTCACCCGGGTGTGGTCCAGCGTCGCCATCGCGGTGCCGAAGCCGGTGCCGGGCTCGCCGATCATCCGGGCGGCGGGAATCCGGACGTTGTCGAAGTAGACCTCGCGGGTCGGCGAGCCCTTGATGCCGAGCTTCTTCTCCGGCGCGCCGAAGGAGACGCCGTCGTCGGACTTCTCCACCACGAAGGCGCTGATGCCCTTCGACCGGGCGTCCGGATCCGTCACCGCGAAGACCGTGTAGAAGTCGCTCACGCCGGCGTTGGTGATCCAGCGCTTCACGCCGTTCAGCACGTACCCGTCCCCGTCGGCCACCGCGCGCGTCTTCATCGAGACGGCGTCCGAACCGGCCTCCGGCTCCGACAGGCAGTACGAGAACATCGAGTCGCCGGCCGCCACCGGTGGCAGGTAGCGGTCCTTGACCTCATCCGACCCGGACAACAGCAGCGGCAGCGAGCCGAGTTTGTTCACCGCGGGGATCAGCGAGGTGGACGCGCAGGCGCGGGCCACCTCCTCGATCACGATCACGGTGGCCAGCGCGTCCGCCCCGGCGCCGCCGTACTGCTCGGGGATGTGCGGGGCGTGGAAGTCCGACGCCTTCAGCGCGTCGTACGACGCCTTCGGGAACTCGGCCAGTTCGTCCACGTCACCCGCGTGCGGGGCCACCTTGGCGTCGCAGACGTCGCGGACGGCCTCCCGGATCGCCTGGTGCTCCTCGGACAGCGCGTACAGGTCGAATGAGTTACTCACGAGTTCGAATGTACGACGAAACCCCCGTCAGCGGGACCCGGCGTACCCGGAACGTGACGAACAGCGCACCCCGCGGCACCCGGTGGCCATGAGCCCGTCATCGGCTGCTCAACGTCATCGGTAGAGTCGCGGGCATGACTGAAGGCACGCCCCCCAGCGAGCGACCGCTGCGGATTTCGGTGATCGGCACCAACTACCTCGGCGCCAACACCGCCGCGGGAATGGCCGAGTTCGGCTTCGACGTGATCGGCGTCGAGATCGACGAGCACCGGCTGAAGCTGCTCAACGACGGCAAGGCCCCGCTGTACGAGCCGGGGCTGGATCCGCTGCTGAAGAAGCACGTCGACGGCGGGCGACTGCGTTTCACCAAGGACTACACCGAGATCGCCGACTGGGCCGACGTGCACTTCATCTGCGTGGGAACGCCGCAGCTCGAGGGCAGCGACTCCGCCGACCTGGCGCAGGTGAACTCGGTCGTCGACCTGCTCGCGCCGCTGCTTACCCAGCCCTGCTTGGTGGTCGGCCGCTCCACCGTCCCGGTCGGTACGTCGAAGCTGGTGGAGAAGCGGTTCCACGCCGAGGCCCCGGCCGGCGAGAACGTCGAGATCGCCTGGCAGCCGGAGTTCCTCCGCGAGGCCCACGGCGTCGAGGACACCTTGAACCCCGACCGCCTCGTCTTCGGCGTCCAGTCCGCCGCGGCGGAGGCCAAGCTGCGCCAGGTGTTCGCCCGGCCGATCGCCGACGGTTCCCCGGTGGTGGTCTGCAACCTGCCGACCGCGGAACTGGTCAAGGGCGGCGCGAACGCCTTCCTGGCCACGAAGATCTCCTTCATCAACGCGCTCGCGGAACTGGCCGACGCGACCGGCGCGGACGTCACCCAGCTCGCCGACGCGCTCGGCCACGACAAGCGGATCGGTCGCGGCATGCTGAACGCCGGGCCCGGCTACGGCGGCGGCTGCCTGCCCAAGGACCTGCGCTCGTTCATGGCCCGGGCCGGCGAGCTCGGCGTCGAAGAGGTCATCACGCTGCTGCGCGAGGTCGACGACATCAACCAGCACCGGCGGGCCCGGATCGTCGACGTCACCCACGAACTGCTCGGCGCCGACTGGGTCGGCAAGAACGTCACGGTGCTCGGCGCCGCGTTCAAGGCCGGCACCGACGACGTCCGCGACTCACCCGCCCTCGACATCGCCGGCCGCATCCAACTGCACGGCGCCACTGTCACCGTCTACGACCCCGAGGCGATGGAGAACGCACGCCGCGTCCGCCCGACCCTGCGGTACGCCGCGACGGCGGCCGAGGCCTGCGAGGGCGCGCATCTGATCCTCCACCTGACCGAGTGGCCCGAGTTCCGCGAGCTCGACCCGGCCGCACTCCGAGGCGTCGTCGAAGCCCCGGTCGTCGTCGACGCCCGCCTGTCCTTCGACGCCCAGAAGTGGCGCGACGCCGGCTGGATCTACCGCGCCCCCGGCAAGCCGTGAGGCGGTCCTAGCTGACCGTGGCGTTCCTGATGACGGGGCGGGTGAGCGCGACCAGGCCGATCAGGGCCGACGCGACACCGATGCCGAGGCAGACACCGGTGATGCCCACCCCGTCCAGGTCCGCGAACGTGCCGAGCACGGGATTCATCACCACCAGCGCGAGGCTCTGGCACAGCACCACGACGGACTGCAGCCGCGACTGGTAGTCCTGCTCGACCGAGTTCATCAGCAGCGGCAGGATGTGCCCGGTGAAGGTGCCGACGCCGACCCCGCTGACGAAGGCGGCGGCGATCGTCAACGGCAACGCGTCGAGGGCCGACAGGCCGACGATGCCCACACCGGCCACCAGCAGTCCGGCGACCGCGACGATGCCCGGGCGCTGAAAGGCACCGCGGGCGAGGATCCGCAACGCGATCACGCCCACGCCCAGGCTGCGACAGGCGATCAGCAGGCCCGCGGTCTTGGCGTCCCACTCGTGATCCCTGGCCAGCAAGGGCAGCAGCAACGCGTCCATCGGCATCAGCAGGCCGGCCGCGACCGTCATCGTGATCAGCAGGGCCCGGGTCAGCGGCAGCCCGAACGCCACCTTCACCCCGTCCGCGATCGAGCGGAACATGCCGGTGCGTAACTGTCCCTGCGGCGTGCTGGTGCTGCGCAGCACGATCAGCACCACGATCATCACCCCGAACGTCAGGGCGTCGAACCCGGCCGCCGCCGTCAGACCCGCCCAGCTCACCAGCACGCCACCGACCGCGGTACCGGTGACGGCGAAGACGACGCCGGTGACCTGAAAGCTCGCCAGCGCGCGCGGAATCTGCTCCCGCGGGACCAGCAGCCGCGGCATCGCCCGGGACGACGGCAGGAAGAAGGCGTCGATCACGCCGACCACCAGCGCGGTCACCAGCAGCAGGCCGATCGGCTCACCGAGCGCCATCGTCGTCGGCACCAGGGCGATCGTCAGCGCGAACATCGCGACGCAACTGGCCAGCAGCACCCGCGGCGGGCCGTACCGGTCGCCGATGGCGCCGCCGATCAGGAGGAGTGCGGCTCGGGGGGCCGCGGCGAGCAGCAGGACGAGGCCGGCTACGCGGCCGCCGTGCTGGCTGGCGGACCAGCCGATGGCGAACGTCATCGTCAGGTCGCCGAGGAGGGAGACGGCAGCGCCGAACAACCAGATCCAGTAGCGGACCGGGATGCGCTGCGTATCCGGTTCTGCGGGCGGAGTCACGATCGACGACCTTAGACGACAATGGATGGGATCACACGACTACCCGCCCCAGAACCGTGGGAACCCTGAATGGTTCAGGATTCACGCAACTCTGCCGCGCCGTCACGCACAGTACTGCCCTTCGCCCGGGCCATCTCGGCCAGACCTTCCTGGAAAGCGATCATCCGGTCCAGCAACTTCTCGTCGTGCGCCGCCAGCATCCGTACGGCGAGCAGCCCCGCGTTGCGCGCGTTGCCGATCGACACGGTGGCCACCGGCACCCCGGCCGGCATCTGCACGATCGACAGCAGCGAGTCCATCCCGTCCAGGTACTTCAACGGCACCGGCACCCCGATCACCGGCAGTGGGGTCACCGCGGCGAGCATGCCCGGCAGGTGGGCGGCGCCACCGGCACCGGCGATCAGCACCTTCAGCCCTCGGCCGTGCGCCGCCTTGCCGTAGTCGATCATCTCGACCGGCATCCGGTGCGCCGAGATCACGTCCGCCTCGAAGGGGACGCCGAACTCCACGCACACCTCGGCGGCGGCCTTCATCGTCGGCCAGTCCGAGTCGGACCCCATCACGATTCCCACGCTCATGCCGCTGTCCCTACTCGTCGATGGTGCCGGTCAGGTACGCCGCCGCGTGCCGGGCGCGCTCGCGGACCTCGTCCAGGTCGTCGCCGTACGCCGTCACGTGCCCGATCTTGCGGCCCGGCTTCACGGCCTTGCCGTAGAAGTGGACCTTCAGCCCCGGGTCGCGGGCCATGCAGTGCAGCAGCCCCAGATGCATGTCCTCGACGTCCCCGCCGAGCACGTTCACCATCACCGTGTACGGCGCTCGCGCGGCCGGCGACCCCAGCGGCAGATCCAGTACTGCGCGCAGGTGGTTCTCGAACTGGCTGGTGACCGCGCCTTCGATCGACCAGTGGCCCGTGTTGTGCGGGCGCATCGCGAGTTCGTTCACCAGCAGCCGGCCGTCGCGCGCCTCGAACATCTCGACCGCGAGAATCCCGACCACGCCGAGCTCGCCGGCGATCTTCAGCGCGGTCTGCTGGGCCTGAGCGGCCCGGTCCGGGCTGAGACCGGGCGCGGGTGCGGTCACCTCGACGCAGATCCCGTCGACCTGGACCGACTCGACGATCGGGTAGGCGACGGCCTGGCCGTGCGGGGAGCGCGCGACGATCGCGGACAGTTCGCGGACGAAGTCGACCTTCTCCTCGGCCAGGATCGGCACGTCGGCCGCGAACGCCTCGTCGACGGCCGGGTCGTCAACGCTCTTGGCGACCCAGACCCCCTTGCCGTCGTAGCCGCCGCGGGTGGTCTTGAGGATGATCGGGAACCCGCCGATCCGCTGGGCGAAGTCGTCGACGTCCGCCCTCGACGCCACCACCTGGTGAGCGGGGGCCGGCGCGTCGATGGTGTCCAGCCGCTGCCGCATCACCGCCTTGTCCTGGGCGTGCACCAGCGCGTCCGGACCCGGCCGCACCTTGACCCCCTCGGACTCCAGCGCCCGGAGCAGGTCGGTCGGCACGTGCTCGTGGTCGAAGGTGACCACGTCCGCCTCGGCGACGAAGCGCCGTACGGTCTCGGGGTCGCGGTAGTCGCCGACCGGCGCGTCCGCGACCGCCTGGGCCGCGGAGACCGTGGGTCCTTCGGCGAGTACGCGCAACTGGATGCCCAGCGCGATCGCCGCCTCCTGGGTCATCCGCGCCAACTGACCGCCTCCGACCATGCCCACCACTGGCGTCCCGACGGGTAGATCCTTGCGCTCGAACTTCACGGGGGGAGCCTAATGTGCTGACAACGGCCGCTTCCGCGGGGCCCGGTCCGGCGCGCGGGGATTTCGGGGTCTGACCCGTGGCCGGGTACCGTGGGAAGCTGCCCTCACCAGTAGTCCGTGTTCACAGAGAGTTTCCTGGACCGTTGAAGATCGTCACAACGCTGTACCGCCAGGTGGAGCACCTGGTGCACGAAGTGGCCAAGTTCGGTCTGGTCGGACTGCTCGGAATGGTCGTCGACCTCCCGATCTACAACTGGCTGGTCTTCGACAACCCACTGGTGTTCGGCGCGTCCGGCGAGGGTCTGCTGCACGACAAGCCGGTCACGGCGAAGTTCATCTCGGTGACGGTCGCCACCGTCGCGACGTACCTGGGCAACCGGCACTGGACCTGGCGGCACCGTGAGCGCACCGGGCTGCACCGCGAGTACGTGCTCTTCTTCGTCCTGAACGGCATCGGCCTGCTGATCGCGGCCGGCTGCCTGGGCTTCTCCCGCTACGTTCTGGACCAGCACAGCTGGCTGGCCGACAACATCGCCGCCAACTTCGTCGGCCTCGGCCTCGGCACCCTGTTCCGGTTCTGGTCCTACCGCAAGTTCGTCTTCCGCGAAGAGATCGCCCTCGAGGAAGCCGAGCACGACCACCCGCAGGCCCCGGACTCCCCGGCCGCCCTGGACGCCGACACCACCGGCGACCTCCCCGCCGTCCGCTGACTCTCAGCGGCGGTCGTCGTCTGAGCTGAAGAGGGTTTCGCTGTCCGGCTCCGGCTGGGTGGCCGGGCGCCGGCGCTGGTGCTCCGGCGGGGCCTCGTCGTCGAGGATGCCGTCGCCGGGTCTGCCCTCGGGGCCACCGAAGAGCAGGTCGGACATCTGCAGGTGCATGTGCTCGACGTGCGGCACGTCCGGCAGGATCACCTGGCCGCGTTCGCCGGCGGACTCGATGTGCAGGGTGCCGCAGCCGAGCAGGCGGTCCATCAGGTGGTGCTCGTAGGACACGTCGTTGATCCGCATCAGCGGGATGTCACGCCCGGTCCGGGTCAGGATGCCGTGCCGGGTGATCAGCCGCCGGTTCGTCAGCGTGTAGGTCGAGAAGAACCAGTTCAGGAACCGCTTCCCGGCGAACACGAGCAGCACCAGCAGCCCGACCACCGCGATCGCGATCCGCGCCGGAGTCTGCAGACTGCCCTCGGGCACGACCGCCGCCAGGAACCCGCCGCCCGCCGCCACCACGAGCAGCAGGAAGACCGGGAAGATCAGTGCCTTCCAGTGCGTCCGGGTGCTGACGACGATGTACTCGTCGTCGCCCAACAACTTCGCCGAGATCGCCATGCCCCCAGTCTCACAGCTTCCGGGTCCGCTTGTCGCCGGACGACACGATGGTTGAAGACTTCACAAATCGCATACAGTCCGCAAAGATGCGCGAGGGGATTGCGTACCTACCGGGGGGCTCGACGATTTAGGAGCCGTGATGGGCATCTTGTCGGTACTCGATCGGGAGCACACCATCGCCCCGCCGGGATACAGCCGCTGGCTGATTCCGCCGGCCGCGCTGGCCGTCCACCTGTGCATCGGTCAGGCGTACGCGACCAGCGTCTACAAGACCTCGATGGTCAGGCACTTCGACGCCAGCCAGACCCAGATCGGGGTCATCTTCAGCATCGCGATCGTGATGCTCGGCCTGTCCGCCGCGATCGGCGGCACCTGGGTGGAGCGCAACGGCCCGCGCAAGTCGATGTTCGTCTCCGCCTGCTTCTGGGCCACCGGCTTCCTGGTAGGTGCCCTCGGCATCGGTACCGGCCAGCTCTGGCTGGTCTATCTGGGCTACGGCTTCATCGGCGGCATCGGGCTCGGGATCGGCTACATCTCCCCGGTCTCCACGCTGATCAAGTGGTTCCCGGACCGCCCGGGCCTGGCCACCGGCCTGGCGATCATGGGCTTCGGCGGCGGCGCCCTGGTGGCCAGCCCGCTGTCGCGCCAACTGCTCAGCCTGTACGACGACGGCTACGACCCCAACAACTCCGCCTCCGTGGCCGGCGGCAGCGCGCTGGTCGCGTTGTTCCTCACCCTCGGCCTCGGCTACTTCGTGATCATGATGTTCGGGGTGTTCAACATCCGGGTCCCGGCCGACGGCTGGAAGCCGGACGGGTTCGATCCCGCGCAGGTGAAGGCGAAAGCCCTCATCACCACCGCGAACGTGTCGGCGGCGAACGCGATCCGGACCCCGCAGTTCTGGTTCCTGTGGGTCGTCCTGCTCTGCAACGTCACCGCGGGCATCGGCATCCTGGAGCAGGCCAGCCCGATGATCCAGGACTTCTTCCGCGGCGCCGACGGCAAGTCCTCGGTCGCGGTCGCGGCGGCCGCCGGCTTCGTCGGGCTGCTGTCGATCTTCAACATGGCCGGCCGGTTCGCCTGGTCGAGCACGTCCGACGTGATCGGCCGCAAGCCGATCTACGCGATGTACCTGGGCGTCGGCATCGTCTTCTACTTCCTGCTGGCCACCGTCGGCCACAACAGCACGGTACTCTTCGTCCTGTTCGCCGCGGTCATCCTGTCCTTCTACGGCGGCGGTTTCGCCACCGTCCCGGCGTATCTGCGGGACCTGTTCGGCACGTACCAGGTCGGCGCGATCCACGGCCGGCTGCTGACCGCGTGGTCGGTCGCCGGGGTGGCAGGTCCGCTCATCATCAACGGCTTCCTCGACCGGGAGGGCAAACCGGGAACGCTGACCGCAGCGGCCTACCGCCCCGCCCTGTTCACCATGGTCGGCGTGCTGGCTGTCGGCTTCATCGCGAACCTGCTGATCCGCCCGGTGGCGGAACGGTTCCACGAAAAGACCACATCGGCAGCGGAGGCAGCGAAATGAACCAGACCCCTCGCTTGGTCGTCTCCTGGGCGCTAGTGGCCGTGCTTCTCGGCTATGGCGTCATCCAGACGCTCATCACCGCAGCCAAGCTCTTCACTCAGTAGCCCGCAGATGCGTCACATCGCCGGCGGCCAAGGCACGAGGGCCGTCGGCGGTGAGGACCACCAGCCGGCCATCGTGGTCCAACTCCGAGGCGGTCCCCTCCAAGAACTTCCCGTCCGGCAGTTCCACCCGGACAGATCGGCCCAGCGTCGCCGAGAGCTCCCGGTACTCGGGCAGGATGACTGACGGGTCTCCCTCGGCATCCACCCACAGTTGGTACCGCGTGGCGAGTTCCCGCGCGACGGCGGCCAGTACGGTGACTCGGTCGGTGGTCGCGCTGCCTTCCAGAGCCAGTGACGTCGCCACGTCGGTCGGCCGCTCATCCGCTCTGAGGGTCACGTTCAGGCCGATGCCGACGATCGCGGCCGGGCCGTCCACCCGCTCCAGCAGAATCCCCGCCAGCTTCCGGTCCTCAACCAGTACGTCGTTGGGCCACTTCACCTGGGCCGGGATCTCCCCAACCCGCCGTACTGCGGCCGCCACCGCCAGCGGCACCAGTAGCCCCAACCACGGCCACCGCGCGGCCGATACGCCAGTGGGGCGCAGCAGAGCCGACATCAGCAAGGCAGAGCGCGCCGGAGTGGTCCATGTACGTCCCAGCCGTCCACGACCCGACGACTGGTACTCCGCCGCCACCAGCAGCCCCTCAGGTGCTCCAGCGCGCGCTGCGGCCGCCACGACAGCGTTGGTCGACTCCGTCTCGGCCAGTACGTCGATCTGGCTCCACAGAGCGCCGGGGCGGATCAACCGGCCCCGGAGGAACCGCTCGTCCAGCGGCGGCCTGTCCAGGTTCCCGAACATCAGCCGGTGTTCTGCAGACCAGCGGCAACGCCCGAGACAGTCAGCAGCAGCAACCGCCTGGTCCGCACGATCTGGGCCTCGTCCAGCGAGTCGTCCGTGCGCAGCGTCCGCAGAGCCCGCAACTGCAGGTAGCTCAGCGCGTCCACGTAGGGGTTCCGCAGCTCGACGGCTCGGCCGAGCACCCGACGCCCACTGAGCAGCCGGTCGCCGCCGAGCACCTTCAGCACCCACTCGGTGGTCAGCTCGTGCTCGTCCAGCATCTGCTGGGTGAGGTCCGGCCGGTCGCCCAGTTCGAGGTAGCGGCCGAGGATGCGCCGGTCCGTCTTGGCCAGCGACATCTCAGCGTTCTCCAGCATCACCTGGAACAGCGGCCAGTTCTTGTTCGCGTCCTGCAGCGCCGCGACGTCTCCGACGGCAGCGAGCGCCGAGCCCAGCCCGTACCAGCCCGGCGCGTTCACCCGGGCCTGCGACCACGCGAACACCCAGGGGATCGCCCGGAGGTCTTCCAGCGACGACACGGCGACGCCGCGACGGGCCGGCCGGGAGCCCAGTGGCAACTGCCCGAGCTCCTCCAGCGGGGTGACCCGCCCGAACCACTCCGCGAACCCGTCCGCCTTCACGAGCCGGTGGTACGCAGTACGGGAGGCCTCGTCCATGGTCTTCTCCACCACGGCGAAGCGGTCTGCCGCAGCGGCAGCGCGGTCCTCGATCGCCGGAGTGGAGGCCAGCAGGGTGGCGGCCGTGACCTGCTCGATGTGGCGCTGGGCGATTGCGGCGTTGCCGTACCGGGCGGGGATGGCCTCGCCCTGCTCGGTGAGCTTGAAGCGACCTGCGACCGAGCCCGGGGCCTGGGCGAGCACCGCACGGTTCGCGGGACCACCGCCACGGCCCAGGGCGCCACCGCGGCCGTGGAACAAGGTCAGCCGGATCGCGTTGCGCTGCGCCCAGGCAGTGATCCGCGCCTGCGCGTCGTAGAGCGCCAGGGTGGCCGAGACCGGGCCGACGTCCTTGGCGGAGTCGGAGTACCCCAGCATGACCTCGAAGCGCCGGTCGTTGGCGGTGAGGCGGTGCCGGACCCGGGTGAGCTGGATCGCGTTGTCCAGCACCTCCACGGAGTTGTTGAGGTCCTCACCGGTCTCGAACAGCGGTACTACGTCCAGCTCGATCGGCCGGCCGTCCATCGCGGCGTCGGCCAGCTCGTAGACGGCGGCCAGGTCTCCGGCGTTCCGGGTGAAGGACACGACGTACCGGCGGCAGGCCTCGGGGCCGAAGCGCTGCTGGATCTGCCCGATCACCCGCAGGGTCGCCAACACCTCTTCGGTCTGGTCGGAGAGCTCCCCGCCGCTGAGCACCTCCTCCAGCGCCTTCGTGTGGACCGACGAGTGCTGCCGGACCTCCAGCTCGGCCAGGTGGAACCCGAAGGAGCTCACCTGCCAGATCAGCTGCTGCAGTTCGCCGTACGCCTGCCGGGGCGCGCCTGCGGACACCAGGGAGTCCTGCAGGACCTTCAGCTCGTGCAGGAAGTCTCCGGCGCGCGGGTACCCGAAGTCGGCGTCGCGGGCCCGGGTCGCAGCCAGTCGACGCGCGGCAAGCAGCAGGAGCTGGCGGTGCGGCTCGGAAGGCGAGCGGGTCTCGATGTCCGCGATCAGCTCGGGGTTGACCGCCCGGGCATCCTCGAGGATCCGCCGGACGGGTGCCGACGGTGGGGTCGTCGCGGCGTCCAGGGTCATCGACCGGCCGAGCCGGTCCGTGGCCAGCTCCAGCGCACGCAGTACGTGGTCGGCCTGGATCTGCATCGCCTCGCGGGTGATCGCGGCGGTGACGTTCGGGTTGCCGTCCCGGTCGCCGCCGATCCACGAACCGAGCCGGACGAAGGGCGCCACCATCGGCTGCCTGGTTCCGGCCGAGTCGCCCGCCAGCGCGTCGTCCAGCCGCCGGTAGACGTTGCCGACGACATCGAACAGGGTCTCCTCGAACACCGCCATCGCCGAGCGGACCTCGTCCAGCGGGGTCGGCCGGCTGGTCCGCAGCTGCGAGGTACGCCAAAGGATGTCGACCTGCTCGACCAGGCGGCGCTGGTTCTCGGCGAGCTCGCTGTCGCCGGCCCGCGGATCGCTCCGCTCCTCCAGCAGCGTCGAGATCCGCCGGATCGTCGCCAGTACTGCGCGCCGCCGCGCCTCGGTCGGGTGAGCGGTCAGCACCGGGCGGAACTCCAGCCCGTTGAGCAGCGCGCGGGCCTGCTGCTCGCCGCTCTCGGCGGCGATCTTCTCGACCGCCTGGGCGAGCTCCGAGACCGCCGGGGCGTCGCTGGAGCGGTCACGCTCGCGCAGGACCCGGGCGCGGTGCAGTTCCTCGCTCAGGTTCGTCAGGTGGAAGTAGCAGGTGAAGGCCCGGGCGACATCCTCGGCCCGCTCGTGCGGCCAGGAGGCGACCAGCGCCTCGGCTCCCTCACCGTCGCCGGCGATGGTGAGCTCGCGCAGCTTCTCCACGTCGTCCAGCAGTGGCTGGCCGGCGTACTCGACCAGGACGCGGCCGAGCAGTTCGCCGAGCAGGCGCACGTCGGCACGCAGTTCCTCGGGGACTTCGAAACGTGCGCGGGTGCGGGTGCGGGCGTTCGCCTGACTGCCGGTCTCGGTCACGTTCGCCCACGATATCTGTGGCCACGCACTCCCGCCTCTCAGTCCCGACCAGTGAGCGCGGATCGTGACGTTTGGTGACCGCCGGTGGAAGTGACGCGACAGTAACCGACTAGACGTTGCCGAAGCCTCCGCCGACCACCTGGGAGACCACCTTGGCCAGTTCGGCGGGGGTGCGGTCGGTGCCGTCGACAACGAGCATCCGGGCGCAACTCTCGGTCATCGAGGCGAGCATCTCGGCCAGCACCGGCAGGTTCGCGTCCGGGTCGGTGACATCCGGCAACGATTGCACAAGGGTCAGCCGCAAACCCTCGACCAGGAACGCGCGAGCCGCCCGGACGCGGTCGGCCACCACCGGGGCGGCGCCGTACTGGGCGCCGAAGACGATCCGCCAGGAATGCGGCGACTTGGCCGCCGTCTCCAGGAAGGCGGTGAGCCCCTCGATCACGTGCTCCTCCGGCGTACCGACGCTCGGGTCGGCCGGCAGCGCGGACACGATCGAGATGACCAGGTGCTGCTCCTCGCGGGCCAGCAGCGCGAGCAGCAACTCGTCGCGGTTGGCGAAGGAGTCGTAGACGACCGGTTTGGTGACGCCGGCGGCGTCGGCGACCGACTGCATCGTCGTCCCGGCGTAGCCGCGCTCGGAGAAAACCTCCAGGGCAGCGTCCAGGATCAGCGGGCGCCGGCGTTCCGGACCGAGGTGGGCGGCGCGGCGGCGAGGTTCCGCAACCGGGTCTTCGGGGCTGACCACTTGACAAACCTATCAGGCCGTAGGAAATTCCTACGGTCTGGTAGGAACCTGCCGGGGAGGTCTGTGGATGGCCGAACGTGGCAGTGCGCGCTGGCTGGAGTCCGACGACTTCACCGCCCTGGAGTTGGGTGAACTGGCCCGTCTGGTCGACCGGACCTCGGAGCGAGAACTCCGGCATCGGCTCATCGGGGGTGTGCGAGAGGTCGCGTTGCGCGAGATCTTTCGCCGGATGCCGGAGTACCTTCGCCCCGCCCGGGCCGAGGGCTTCGACGCGGTCGTCGCCTGGCAGATCACGGGAGCCGGGGGCGGCGGCGTCGACGAGTACCGGATCCACGTCCACGACGGCCGCTGCGACGTCCTGTCCGGCCACCGCGAACCGCCGGCGATCTCGGTCCGGACCGACCCCGCGACCCTGCTGAAGATCGTCACCGGCAACGAGGACCCGGTCACCGCCGTCCTCAAGCAACGGCTCTCGGTCCGCGGTGACCTGGCTCTCGCCGCCCGCCTCACCAAGCTTTTCGCGGTCGGCCCCGGCAGGTAGGTGTGGCCATCGTCATCCGCGCGTACGCTCCACGGGTGCTCACGGGAAGTTAGAGTGCCCGCTTATGGGAGAGACCGTGAACATCCACACGACGGCCGGGAAGCTCGCGGATCTGGAGCACCGGCTGGACGAGGCCGTGCACGCCGGGTCCGAGCGCGCGGTGGAAAAACAGCACGCCCGGGGCAAGAAGACCGCCCGTGAGCGGATCGCGCTGCTGCTCGATGAGGGCTCGTTCTCCGAGTTGGACGAGTTCGCCCGGCACCGGTCGACCTCCTTCGGGATGGACGCCACCCGCCCGTACGGCGACGGCGTGGTGACCGGGTTCGGCACCATCGACGGCCGCCAGGTGTGCGTCTTCGCGCAGGACTTCACCGTCTTCGGCGGATCCCTGGGCGAGGTCTTCGGCGAAAAAATCGTCAAGGTGATGGACCTGGCCATGAAGATCGGCTGCCCCCTGATCGGCATCAACGACTCCGGCGGCGCCCGCATCCAAGAAGGCGTCGTCTCCCTCGGCCTCTACGGCCAGATCTTCCGCCGCAACGTCCGCGCCTCCGGCGTCATCCCCCAAATCTCGCTGATCATGGGCCCCTGCGCCGGCGGTGCGGTCTACTCCCCCGCCGTCACCGACTTCACCGTCATGGTCGACGAATCGTCCTACATGTTCATCACCGGCCCCGACGTCATCAAAACCGTCACCGGCGAAGACGTCACCCAAGAACAACTCGGCGGCGCCCGCACCCACAACACCCTGTCCGGCAACGCCCACTACCTGGGCACCGACGAAGAAGACGCCATCGACTGGGTCAAAGCCCTCGTCGCCCACCTGCCCCAAAACAACCTCGAAGACCCACCCACCTACCCCACCACCGTGGACCTCGACATCACCGACACCGACGCCGCGCTGGACACCCTGATCCCCGACTCACCCAACCAGCCCTACGACATGCACACCGTCATCGAAACCGTCACCGACGACGGCGACTTCCTCGAAATCCAGACCCTCTACGCCCCCAACCTGATCGTCGGCTTCGGCCGCGTCGAAGGCCACCCCGTCGGCATCGTCGCCAACCAGCCACTGCACTACGCCGGCACCCTCGACATCAACGCCTCCGAAAAAGCCGCCCGGTTCGTCCGCACCTGCGACGCGTTCAACCTCCCCATCCTCACCTTCGTCGACGTCCCCGGCTTCCTGCCCGGCACCGACCAGGAATGGAACGGCATCATCCGCCGCGGCGCCAAACTCATCTACGCCTACGCCGAAGCCACCGTCCCCATGATCACCACCATCACCCGCAAAGCCTACGGCGGCGCCTACGACGTGATGGGCTCCAAACACCTCGGCGCCGACATCAACATCGCCTGGCCCACCGCCCAAATCGCCGTCATGGGCGCCCAAGGCGCCGTCAACATCCTCCACCGCCGCGAACTGACAGCAGCCACCGACGCCGGCGAAGACACCGAGAACCGCCGCCAGCAACTGATCACCGAATACGAAGACCACCTGGCGAACCCGTACATCGCGGCCGAGCGCGGCTACATCGACGCCGTCATCAAGCCGAGTGAGACCCGCTCGGAGATCATCCGCGCGCTGCGCCTCCTCCGCACCAAACGCGACACCCTCCCACCCAAGAAACACGGCAACATCCCCTTGTGACCGCAGGAGCTCCCATGACCGAACCCGTACTGCGTGTCGTCAAGGGCGACCCGACCCCCGAGGAACTGGCCGCCCTGGTCGCCGTCGTCTCCGCCCGCGCGGCCGCTGTGCCTGCCCCGGAGCCGAGTCAGTCCCAGGCCGGCGACTGGTCGGCGTACTGGCGCAACGTCCGCCGTCCGCTGCACCCGGGCCCGGGTCGCTGGCGGGCCAGCGCGCATCCCTGAGCCCGTTTGTGGGAACAGCAGTCGTATGGCCAAATATGAGGTCAACAAGGCGGCTGTCGAGCATGCGAAGCGGTTGATCGACAGCAGGCAGTACGTACTGGACAGCGAGTGGGGCGAGGTTCAGCCTGGCGCCGAGGCGCAGAACGCCTTCCTGGAGAAGCATCCCTGGGAGGAGTACAGCCACTGGCACCTCGGCCTGACCGTGGGTGCCAACGACGAGACCAAGGCGCGGTACGCCTTCGTGTACGGCGACCTCCGGCGGCTGCACCGGACCGGGTTGATCGCCTGCGTCTACCGGGCCTCCGAGTGGCGGCACAAGGACGTCGAACTGGCCGCGCACGAACTCCTGCAGCTACTGGACGCCAAGAGCGGCTAGTGGTCGTCCTCGTCGCGGCTGAAGGCCGACTCGTCGAACCACAACCCTGAATCGGTACGCCGAGCCAGTTCGTCCAGGGCAGCCCCGCTGCCGCGGAACACCTGCGGGTCGACCGGGATGGCGCAACCGTTGACGCCCAGAACCACCGTCGGGCCGTCCGTGCGCATCACCCCGGCCACTTCGTCCCACTTGATCTCGTGGATGCCGTCGTCGTCGCGGAGTGCGAGTCCGTGCCCGGTCTCCACCAGTACTAGCGAGCGGGCGTCCTTGATGAAGGTCCGGGCCGCCAGCGGCGGCTTGTAGATCTTCCCGGCCGGCAGTTCGGGGATCACTGGGCAGTGCGCCTCGGGGCGGAACCCGTACGCCTTCCAGACGTCCAGCGCCTCCTCCTCGGCGTACCCGATCGCCGAAGGCAGGGCGTCCCGCAGTACGGCGGCGATGTCGGCTGGGCGCACCTGGTTGGCTAGTGCCACGTCGATCGGCGGCACTTCAGGTTCACCCATCAGCCGGCGCATCGTGCCGGCGAAGACCTCAGCCAACTCCTTGTCGGTGGTGGCGACCTCTTCCTCGAGGCGGGCCACCACCAGAGCCAACTCATCCTCGCTAGGGCCGTTCGCAGCGAGATCCGTCAGGGCCTCACCGACCGCACGCGCTACTGCTTCCTCGGTACCTTCCCGGGCCTCGGCGTAGATGACCCAATCCATGCCTACTACCTGGCTGTCGACGACGTAGCTGTGCCCGGCGACGTGACGGCACTGCTCCTCGATCCTGCTCTCCAGCACCCTCATCGCAAGGCCAGGAACTCGCGCTGCATCACCTGTGGGCATGGTGAGCAGCACTGCCGCGCCCGGGATGCCATAGCCGACCGCTGACGGCCCATCCAGCAACCGTCCTGTAGGAAGGGCCCGGACCGGCGCCGGTCCCTGCGGCAGCTTCAGCTCCAGGCCCTCCGGCAGCGGCCCACTCACCTGCAGTACTGCGTTGCCCGGCACGAACCACTTCCGCGCGAAGGCAGTCACGTGCTCCGCGGTCAGCCCGTCGTACCCGGCGCCTTCCAGCCAGCCCAGCCCCGGGCCTGAGGCGCCGTACCGGACGAACAGCAGGAACGCGGCCATCGGGTGCGCGGCCCAACCGTCCTCAGCAGCCAGTACTCCGGCCTCGACCGCGAGCCGATCCACCGGCGGCTCGGCCAGCGCCGCGCAGAGCCGGTTCAGGAACTCCCCGACCCGCGCGGGTGATCCCGAGGCGGCGAAGGCCGTCGTCATCAGGTCGACCTCGGCCTCGACCTGGATCGGCAACTGGCGGACCGTGCTCATCACCAGGTGCTCGACCGTGTGCGCGACACCGATGGTGCGCAGGGTCTCGTCCTGCGCGCCGACCGCGAACGTCAGCGTGACGTCCGTGTGCTCCTGCGCGGCCCGGTGCCGCAGCAGCCGGACGCCGTCGATGTACTCGCTCTCGATCACCGGCGAACTGTACGCCGAGTCAGTTCACGTTCCCACGCGAGGCTGTGAAGGTGTTGCAGGTGGCCGGGTTCCCGGTCACGAACGACTTCCCCATGAAGCGCGCCTGGCTGGCGGCGCTGCCGTGGGTCCCCTTACCGGGCGGGTCACCGGCCGTGACGACCCACTTGTTCCACACCCGGAGCAGCAGCCCGTCGATCGGGTAGCTGCGCTTGTTCGAGGCCAGGAACACGCCTGCCAGGCAGTTCGCCTGCAGCTCCGTCCGGCGCGTCATCAGCGTCCGGTCGTCGTAGTTCGCGGCCTCGTAGCGCAGCTTGTGGGCGGCCTCGAGGATGCCCGTGATGCTCTGGACGGCATGGCCGTACTCGTGGGCGATCGACCGGGTGTACCACATTCGCGCGTACGCCTTGGACTCCGCGTCGGAGTACTGGTTGTACGACTTCGAGAAGTTGTCGACCTTCATGTACATCATGTGGTTCGTGCTGCAGTAGAACGGCACGGTGGGCACGCCGCCACTGCAGGGCGAGGTGACGTTGGTGCCGGACCAGTACAGCATCCCGGGTGCTCGGAACTCCTGCCGCGCAAGGGCGATCTGCCGTGCCCACGCACGATCGAGGCAGGGCTTGAGCGCAACCCAGTACCTCGCGGCGTTCGCGTTGGTGTTCGGCCGGATGTTGGGTTCCTTGCAGTTGACCGTGCGCTGTGGGCCGGTCCGGTACAGGCTGTTCTTGGCGACGATGTCCAGGGCGGATGCCTCCGGCGGCGTCGGCGCGGTGGTGGTCGTCGGAGCCTGCGTCGGCTCGGTGGACGCGGTCTGCGTCGGCTCGGTGCCGGTCGGACTCGGCGCCGGTGAGGTGGCCCGGTAGCTCGGCTCCGTGATCGTCGGCTGGGTGTAGGTGTCGTCCGCGTTCTTCTTGATCACGCCGAACGTCCACAGGCCGGCTGCCGCGAGCAGGCAAACGCCCAGGATCGCGAACAGCGGCCCCTTGGACCGCTTCTTCCGGGGCATCTGCGGCTGCCATCCCGGCTGGAACCCGGGCCCCTGGAAACCCTGTCCTTGGAAGCCAGGCCCCTGGAAGTTCGGACCTTGGAAGTTCTGTCCCGGGTAGCCCTGAGGCGGAGGCGGCGGTGCGAACTGCGGCCCCCAGCCGAAGCTCTGCCCCTGCTGCGGCGCCACGGAGGGCGCGCCGTACTGGTACGGCGGCTGGCTGGGTGGCTGGTACTGCGGCGGGTACGGTCCGCCAGGTTGCTGACCGTATGGCGGCTGCGTCAACCCCGTGTCCCTTTCACCGACGTCAGCGTCGTTCCACTGACGAGAGAGCGACACAGTACCGGCCTTCCGGCTCAGGCGCGCGGTAGTGTCGACCAGGTGACGGACGCGACCACACCGACCAGCCCGATCGACCGGATCTCGGAGCGATTCCTCGAGGAGTTCGTCGAGCTCTCGCCGACCTCGGCGACCTTCATGGGCATCGAGGGCCACGACCACCGGCTGCCCGACTTCTCGCCGGCCGGGTTCGAGGCGCTGATCGAGCTGAACCGCCGCACGATCGCCGAGGCGAACGCGGTCCAGCCGGGCTCGCCGCGCGAGGAGGTCGCCAAGGACGCGCTGCTGGAGCGGCTCGGCCTGGAGCTGGAGACGTACGAGGCGTCCGTACCGCAGTACCAGCTGAACGCGCTGACCTCGGTGCCCGCCGAGCTCCGGCAGGTGTTCGACCTGATGCCGACCGGCACCGACGACGACTGGGAGACGATCGCGATCCGGCTCAACCAGGTCGGTACGACGCTGGACGGCTTCCGCGAGTCGGTCATCGAGCAGGCCGCCGCCGGCCGGGTGTCGGCCGTCCGGCAGGTCGAGGACCTGGCCACCCGGATCGCGAGCTGGACCGGGGCGGAAGGCGACGACTTCTTCGCCGGGCTCGCCGGCCGGGCGCCCGACTCCGCGGTGAAGGCATCGGTCGAGGCTGCCGCGGCGTCCGCGCGCAAGGCGTACGACCAGTTCGGCCAGTGGCTGGCCACCGACCTGCTCCCGCAGGCGCCGACCCGGGACGCCGTCGGCCGTGAGGTCTACGAGCTCGCCTCCCGCAACTTCCTCGGCGCGACCGTCGACCTGGAGGAGACCTACGCCTGGGGCTGGGAGGAGCTCGCCCGGATCGAGGGCGAGATGCAGACCATCGCCGCGGCGCTGAACGACGGCGACCGCGGCATCGAGGCGGTCGCGGAGCTGCTGGACAACGACCCGGCCCGCAAGATCCACGGCAAGGAGGCGTTCCGGGACTGGATGCAGCAGCTCGCGGACGCCGCCGTCGAGGAGCTGGCCGGCACCCACTTCGAGATCCCGGACGCGATCAAGCGGATCGAGTGCATGATCGCGCCGACCTCGGACGGGTCGATCTACTACACCGGGCCGAGCGAGGACCTGACCACCCGGCCCGGCCGGATGTGGTGGTCGGTGCCGGCCGGGCTGGAGGACTTCGCCACCTGGCGTGAGGTCACCACCGTGTACCACGAGGGTGTGCCCGGGCATCACCTCCAGGTCGCCCAGACGATGCTGCGGACCGACCTGCTGAACCGCTGGCAGCGGATCGCCTGCTGGGTCTCGGGGTACGGCGAAGGCTGGGCCCTGTACGCCGAACGCCTGATGGAGGAGCTCGGCTACCTCGAGGAGCCCGGCGCCCGCCTCGGCATGCTCGACTCGCAGGGCTTCCGGTCGGCCCGGGTGATCGTCGACATCGGCATGCACCTGGAGCTGGAGATCCCGAAGGACAACCCGTTCGGATTCCACCCGGGTGAGCGGTGGAACGCCGAGCTCGGCTTCGAGTTCCTCCGGGCGCACTCGCGGATGGAGACCGAGTTCCTCCGGGCCGAGCTGAACCGGTATCTCGGCTGGCCCGGGCAGGCGCCGTCGTACAAGGTCGGCGAACGGATTTGGCTGCAGGCACGCGACGACGCCAAGCAGCGCCAGGGCTCAGCGTTCGACCTGCAGGCGTTCCACCGCGACGCCCTCAACCTGGGCTCGATCGGCCTGGACCCGCTCCGCCGCGCCCTCGCCCGCCTGTGAGCCCGGCGATGAACGCACCTCGTTTTGTCCTCGCGTCGGCCTCTCCTGCGCGGTTGAAGACTCTGCGGAGTGCCGGGGTCGAACCGGAGGTGATCGTCTCCGGCGTCGACGAGGACCACGTCACCGCCGAGAACCCCGGCGAGCTCGCGCGCACCCTCGCCACGCTGAAGGCCCGCGCCGTCGTGGCCACGCTGACCGACCACGCGACCGTGCTCGGCTGCGACTCGGTGCTGGAGATCGATGGCGAGGCCTACGGCAAGCCCGGTACGCCGGAGATCGCGCGCGAGCGGCTCCGGCTGATGAGCGGCCGGTCCGGCATCCTGCACACCGGCCACTGCCTGTTCGACACGACCACCCGGCAGGAGATCCGTGAGCTCGCCTCGACGACGGTCCACTTCGCCGAGCTCACCGACGACGAGATCGACGCGTATGTCGCGACCGGCGAACCACTCGTGGTCGCGGGCTCGTTCACCGTCGACGGCATCGGCGGCCCCTTCGTCACCGGCATCGACGGCGACTACCACAACGTCGTCGGCGTCTCGCTGCCGCTGCTGCGAAGGATGCTCGCCGACGTGGGCATCGCCTGGCCGTCGCTGTGGGACCTGCCGCGCGTCATCGAGTACGACGAAACCGAGGCGGCGCGGTACGACGAGACGCGGGGTGGGACCGAGCGAGCCCAGGCCGCCGCGGAGGCGGTCCACGAGCTGCTCCCCAAGGGCGGCCGGGTGCTCGAGCTCGCGGTCGGCACCGGCATCGTCGCCGCCGAACTGGTTGCCCTAGGCAATCTGGTGCACGGCGTCGACCTGTCCCCCGCGATGCTCCACCACGCCCGCATCCGCCTCCCCGGCCACGTGACCGCCGCGGACGCCACCCACCTGCCCATCGCCGACCGCCGCTGCGACGCGGTCGTTGCCGTCTGGCTGCTCCACCTGGTCCCCGACAGCGACCAGATCCTGGCCGAGGTCGCCCGCGTACTGCGCCCAGACGGCGTCTTCATCACCACCACGCAGAAGTCCGACTCGTCCCGCTACGCGGGCGGCCGCACCCAACCCGACGAGCGCCCCCAGGACGCCCTCGCCCACCTGATAGCCCGCGCCGCTGCCCACGGTCTGATCCTCGACGGCGCCACCACCTTCTACGGCCCCCCGATGCCCTCCACCGGCACCTCCCCGCTCTACCCCTTGGTCAGATTCCGCCGCTCTGGCTCCTGACGAACCCCTCGGCGAGGTCCGGCGGGGCGGCCTGTCGCCAGGAGTCGAGGAGGATGTCGTAGAGCTCATCGCGGTCTTCGAGGGCGGCGAGGCGGGCGCGGACCCAGGCTGAGCCGGCCTCGTGGGGTGGGACCCAGAACTTCTCGGGCTCGGCGGCGATCAGTTCGGCGCGTTCCAGTTGCGGGCAGCGGACGGCGAACGAGGTCTGGTCGTCGGGCACGGTGAGGAACATCCGGCCCGCGACGTCGAAGGTCGGGTGCCGCCAGCGCTCCTTCTCCACGGTCTGCGGGAAGGACAGGGCGATGCGGCGGACATCGTCGGCGTCGAGCACGGTTGCAGCCTTTCGAGACATGATGCCGCCTATGCTCCCCGATCCGTTCGACCGGCAAGTGACCTGGGTCCGTCAGTTGCGGCGGCCCGGGAGAAGCAGGGAGAGAGCCGCACCGACTGCCACGGTCGCGGCTCCGACCCAGACCGCGGGGACCAGGCCGTCGACGTACTGGTCGGGGGTGGCGTAGGAGCCGGCCGAGGCGAAGACCGACGCCAGTACTGCGACGCCCATCGCCACCCCGACCTCGCGGATCGTGTTGTTCGTGCCGGAGGCGACACCGCGGTCGGCGTCAGAGAAGCTCGCCATCACGATGCTCGCCAACGGCGCGAAGGTGAGACCCATGCCGATCCCGGCCAGGACGAACGGCGCGACGTACGAGCCGTAGGCGACGTCCACTGTGGTGATCAGCGCGATCCAGCCGAGCCCGGCGGCGAGCAGGGTCTGGCCGGTCGCGATCAGCGTCCGGGCGCCGATCCGGTCGACGACCAGGCCGGCCAGCGGGGCGACCACCATCGGCGCCATCGTCCACGGCAGCGTGCGGATGCCGGACTGCAGCGGCGTGTAGCCCTGCACCACCTGGAAGAACTGGGCCAGCAGGAAGACCGAGCCGAAGACGCCGAGCGAGAAGGTGAAGGCGACCACGTTGGCAACACTGAAGGCGCGGTTCGAGAACAGCCGCAGCGGCAGCATCGGCGCCGGCGAGCGGTACTCCCAGCCAAGGAAGGCGGCGAGCAGCAGGCCGCCGCCGATCAGCGCGGTCAGGATCCGGCCGGAGGCCCAGCCGTCATCGGCGCCATGCACGACGCCCCAGACGATGGCGAGAACGCTCGCGGAGGAGAGCACCAGCCCCACCGGGTCGAGCCGCTTGCTGCCACCCCGCGACTCGGTCAGTACGCGGGCGGCGAACGGCAGCGCGAGCAGGCCGATCGGCACGTTCAGCCAGAAGATCCACTGCCAGTTGATGCCGTCGACGACGGCTCCACCGACGACCGGCCCGACCGCGACTCCGAGGCCGGAGATACCACCCCAGATGCCGATCGCGGCGTTGCGCTGACGAGCCGGTACTGCGCTCGCCAGCAGGGTGAGCGACAACGGCATCACCGCGGCCGCGCCGACTCCCTGGATCGCACGGGCGCCGATCAGCATCCATGGCTCGGTGGCCAGCGCGCAGGCCGCCGAGGCGAGCGTGAACAGGGTGATGCCGAGCAGGAAGATCCGGCGCCGGCCGAGCCGGTCGCCGATCGCGGCGGCGGTCAGCAGCAGCGCCGCGAAGGACAGTGTGTACGCGTTGATGAACCACTGCAGGTCGGTCAGGGAGGCGCCGATCTCGGCCTTGATCACGGGCAGCGCGTTCGTCACCACCAGGTTGTCCAGCGTGACCATGAACACCGGGATGCCAACGACGGCCAGCACGGTGCCCAACGAGCGGCGGACGGTGGGTTCGGCCGGGACCGGTGCGGCCGGCTGGTCGGGCTCGAGGGCGGTCGTGGCCATCGCGAGTCTCCTTGTTGTTATCGACTGATAACTAGAAGGTATGCATTGACTGATAACATGTCAACCGACGACGAGAGGACAACCATGACGAGGACCAGGCTGACCGCGGCCGAGCGCAGCGAGGAAGTGCTGCAGGCGGCGGTCGTGGCGTTCGGCGCCTCCGGCTACGCGGGCACCAAGACCGACGAGATCGCCCGCCTGGCCGGGGTCTCGCAGCCCTACGTGATCAGGCTGTTCGGGACGAAGCAGCAGTTGTTCCTGGCCACCACCCATCGGGTCTGCGACCGGGTCGAGGAGGCCTTCCGTCGCGCCGGGGAGCGCGAGCCGACGCTGGACAGCCTGGGCGACGCCTACAACGAACTGCTGCCCGAGCGTGAACTGCTGGTCGTCTTGCTCCACGGCTTCGCCGCGAGCGCGGATCCGGCGATCGGCGAGACCGTTCGGTCGCGGTTCGGCGGGATCCACCGACTGGTCGGCGACCTGACCGGTGCCTCACCTGAGGAGGTCACCAAGTTCATGGCGACCGGCATGCTGCTCACGGTGATGGCCGCGATGCAGGTCACCGGCCCGAACCCGGTCTCCTGCGAGTGGGCGACGGAACTGCTGAACTCCATGGGCTAGCGGTCACCCAGCGACTGCCCGGCGGCGAACCAGATCGCCGCGGTGGCGGCGGCCAGCGCGGCGACCGTGACCAGCAGCGACCCCGGTACGGCGGCGCCGCGCACTCCGGCCGCGGCGATCGCGACGATCGGACCGAGCAGCAACGCGATCGTGGCCGGCAGCAACCATCTCCGCAGCGCCGACCGGCTCACCCGCGCGTACGACGGGATCTGGCCGGCGAACGCGGCGGCCAGATGCGCCACCAGTACAGCGATCCCGGTGATGACGAGCCCCAGGGTCAGGTCGCCGGTAGCCCGGAACAACCACCCTGCGGTGACCACGACGAGGAAGCAGAGCGGTGCCGCCGAGTCGGGCAGCAGCACGCTGATCACCAGCAGGAAAGCGCCGAGAATCGGCACCAGGTCCATCTGATCCCAAGACTGAAGCCCCGGCACGACCAGCGCCACCGCGCCCGCCGCGGCCAGAGCCCCTCGAGCGACGAACGTCGCCGTACCGGACGCCCGGAGCTGGGCCAGCCACAGGGTGATCTTCTCCGCCCCGCTCATGAGCGGATCCTCGGTGCCGACGACAGCCGGGCCGCGTCCCGCAGTACTTCGTCCAGCGTCCCCGCGCCACGCCACCGAACAGTCGGTACTCCGAGGTCGCCGAGCCGGTCGAGTTCCGCGCGGCGCTCGAGCAAGCGGATCCGCCAGGCCAGCGGCCAGGCCTTGGCGTCGTGCAACTCGGTGTCGATCACGTCGGCCACATCCGTCGGCAGGGTGTCGACCGCGATCACGGTGCACCCCGAGTGCACCAGCGTGACGATGTAGCCGAGGATTCCCTCGCGCAGCAAGGGACTGAGGACGAGGACCAGGCTGTCCGCGCGGATCCGGTGGCGCCGAGCCAACTGTTGCCCGTCCTGCTGGCGACTCTTGCGATCCGCGTGCACCAGCACGTCGAGGATTCTCCGCAGGTGTGCGCGCCCACTCCCTGCCCGGACGCCGCCTACTACCGTCCCGGTGTCGATCAGACGGACTCTGTCTCCGTGCCGCAGGTAGTGCTCGGCGATCGAGGCAGCTGCCCGGACGGCGGTGTCGAGGCTGCTCGACCGGCCGTCGATGCCTTCGCTGATGCCGACCTCGCCACCGGTGTCGAGCAGGATGACGACCTCGGTGTCCCGATCGGACCAGGTCGAGGTGACGTGCAGCTCGCGGGTCCGCGCCGACACCGCCCAGTTGATCCGGCGCAACCGGTCGCCGGTGCGGAACGGCCTGACTCCGGCGAGCTCCGTGCCCTCCCCCGGCCGCCTGGACCGGTGGAGCCCCACCAGCCCCGCGGGACGCGGTACGGAATCCACTGCTTCGAAGCCGGCGCGCAGAGGCAAGGTGCTAACCGCCAGAGCTCCTGGGGACGGCACAGGCACGCGGTACGTGCCCAGTACTGAAGTGGCGATCACCTGCGGGTGTTCCAGCGAGCGGAGACCCCAGCGCTCGGAGCGCAGTCCCACCTCCATCGACACGTCGCCCTCGCTCGCAGGCTCGGCTATCGCGGCTTGCGGCGGGTCGTAGCGGAACCAGGGCGCCCGCGGCAGGGCCATGACCACCAGGTCGATGTCAGGGTCCAGCGACTCGGCCACCCTCAGCCGGTACGTCGTCGCCTGGCCCTCGAACAGCACGTCCGCGTCGAGCTCGGAGTGCAGCTCAGGCCGCTCGCGAGGCCGGAAGTAGCGTCCCCAGGCGGCGACGAAGGCCAGTGGCAGGCCGAGAACGGCTGCGTCCGGTCGACGAGAGAGCACAGCGACCAGCAGCAGAACGGCAGCCACACAGACTGCTCTGACCTGCGCGTGGGTCGGCTGCCAAGTCACTGCCGGGCGCCCACGACGGTAGGCGGCGCCGGCACGGAACCAAGCACAGTACGAACCACTGTCGCGCCGGTGATCTCGTGCAACCACAGCTCGGGCCGCACGGTGATCCGGTGCGCCAGGGCCGGAATGGCCACCGCTTTGACGTCCTCCGGTACTACGTAGTCCCGGCCCTGGATCACCGCGTACGAGCGGGCTGTGAGGAGCAGCGCCAGCGAACCACGAGGCGAGGCGCCGACCAGCACTTGGGAGTCGCGCCTGGTCGCAGCGGCCAGCTCAACGCAGTACCGGCCGACTGTGTCGTCGACCGTGACGGTCTCGATGGCCTGCTGGGCCGCCAGGAGGCCGGTTGCATCCGTGACGGCTTCGACGGTTTGGTCCTCAGTGCGGCGACCCATCCGGCGCTGCAGGACCTCCCACTCCTCGGCGGCCGTCGGATAGCCGAAGCCGATCCGCAGCATGAACCGGTCGAGCTGGGCCTCGGGGAGCGGGTAGGTGCCCTCGTACTCCACCGGGTTCGCCGTGGCCAGGACGTGGAACGGCACGGGCAGCGGGAAGGTCTGGCCCTCGACCGTGACCTGGTGCTCCTGCATCGACTCCAGCAGCGCGGCCTGGGTCTTCGGGGGCGTCCGGTTGATCTCGTCGGCGAGCAGCAGGCCGGTGAAGATCGGCCCGGGCCGGAAGACGAACTCCGAGTCGCGCTGGTCGTAGACGAACGCTCCGGTCACGTCGGAGGGCAGCAGGTCCGGGGTGAACTGCACCCGGCGGAACTCCAGCCCGAGGGCCTGCGCGAAAGACCGGGCCGCCAGGGTCTTGGCCAGCCCTGGATAGTCCTCGAGCAGGACGTGGCCACCAGCGAGGATGCCCGCCAGGACGAGCTCGAGCGCCTCACCCTTGCCGACCACCGCCTCCCCCACCCGGTCCAGCACCTTGCGGCTGAGCGCCGACACCTCGGCCAGGCTCAGCTCGGTGCCCGTGGGCCCCAGTTCCCGTTCAGTCACGGTTCCTCACAACTTCTCGATGGTCTGGACGGCCGATTCGATCTCCGCGAACGACGCCGTCTGGGTCTCGTCGTCGGTGAGCAGCTTCCACAGCTGGTCACCGGTCAGCTCCCGGGCCCGATCCGGCTCGAGGTCCGGGTCGATGCCGTGCCGGTGCACCAGCCGGTCCCGGGTCAGCTGCAGCAGCAGCGGGCGGACCCGCCGCAGGAACGTGATCGAGCCTTCGCCGGCCCGGCGCTCCCGGCCGGCCTCCTGCACCCAGGTGGCCAGGAACTGGGTCCGGTTGTCGCTGCTGCGCATCCGCCGCGCGGCGAACTTCTCGTCCTGCCGACTGGGCCAGGACGTCTCGAGCACCTGCGGGACGATCCGCCGTACCGCGAGCGAACCGAAGCCGAGCGCAAGGCCCATGGCCACGAACCACAGCGGCCTCGGCTGGGTCCCGGCCAGCCCGAAGCCCACAGTGAGCAACAGGCTGCCGACCACGGCGACGGCCAGGTGCTGCAGGAGGAGCTTGTTCATCGGGCTGCCACCGCCGCGGCCAGCTCATCCCGGAGGCGGACCAGGGCGGCCCGCGCCTCGGCCCGGGCCTGCTCGCTCGAGCCGTGCGTCGAGTACCTGGCTTCGCGGTACAGCTGGGCGAGACGAAGCAGCTCCGGTTCGGAGATGCCGCCGACGCCGAGCACCCGGACGGTGAACTCGGCGGGCGTCTCCGACAGTTCCCGCGGTACGCCTGCCGAGGCGGCCGCGTCTTCGAGAGCCACCCAGCAGGCGATCACGCCGTCGGACGCAGTACCGGAGTCGACTGCGGCGATGCCCGACTCGACCGCCTCGGCCAGCCGGTTGACCTTTACCCGCTCCCAGTCGGTGTCATCGGGCTCGGCCTCAGGCAGCTCGACTTTGCGGAGCATGCGGTAGAGGACTCTGACCAGGAGGATCGCAAGGAGCGCCGTGAGCGTGTAGACCACGGCCTGCCCGAGCACCTTCAGCCACTCGGGGAACTCGATCGGCTTCTGCTCCCTGGGCGACGGCGTAGCCTGCGGCGGCGTCGCGGTCGCCGACTCGTTCGAGGTGACGATCGGTGGCTCGCGCGGCGTCGCCGTCCGGGTGGTCTCGCTGACCGGCCGCACCGAGCCGCCCGCGGACGCCAGCACCACCAGCGCGACCGCGGCGACTCCGAGCATCACGACAACAGCAACCACCAGCGCACTACGACGGCTCGGCTGCATTCGGGAAGCGTATACCGGCTACTAGCTCAGAAACCCGTGTCCAGCCAGGGCAGGCGATCTGCGAGGAAAGCGGCGGAGGTTGCCGCCAATGCACCCTGAGTACGCTCCTCGACGAGGCCGGCGGCTCCAAGCAGACCGAGGGACGGTTTGCCGAGGTACACCGCGCCCAACT
The DNA here is from genome assembly GCF_039530625.1 of Kribbella sancticallisti. NCBI lineage: Bacteria > Bacillati > Actinomycetota > Actinomycetes > Propionibacteriales > Kribbellaceae > Kribbella > Kribbella sancticallisti. The sequence continues at coordinate 127,477 of NZ_BAAAOS010000007.1, forward strand.
CCCGTACTCCGAGCACGAGGTCCGGCTGGCGATCTGTCTTCTCGCAGGCGGCTCCCTCGGGTCCACCAGTCAGGTGCCAGTTCCCGGCGTTCCACCCGAGGAAGTCGTCCTCGATCCCCAGGACGACGTCGACGTCGGTCGCGTAGGTCCGGGCGGCCAGCGCACGGCCGACATCGGCCAGCCGCACCCACACACCGTCAATCGTGGTCGCCTGGGCAGCTCTCGGGTCGACCAGCAGCGACAGCAGCGGATCGTCCGACGGCAGATGCTCGTACGTCGTCTCGCTGAGCAGGTCCGGATCGAGCAGGAACTGCCAGAGCGCCACATGGGCCGCGAGGTCTCGCGAATGAACCCGGGAGACGTCGAGGAAACCCCTGTCGGTGCGCCGGGTCCGGTAGTACGAGTAGCCGACGAGTTCGCCGTCCCGCTCGGCCAGGACACAACGCAGCGGTGAGGCGCCGGTGGTGTCGGTGACCACGGTGTCGCTGATCGCGTACTGCTGGAAGCGCTCGTCCAGGTCGATCATCCCCGGCCGCGTGCGCGCCTCGGCGTTGTGGAGCGCCGTGCACTGGGCCAGCGACTCGGCCGGATCGGCGAACCTGATCCGCACGTCCTCGACCCCGGCGACCTTGCGGAGCTCGCGGGACGTCCGCTTGATCGTGACGCGCTGACTGTCGGAGCCCAGGCCGTAGCCGAACCGCCCGTAGATCACCGGCTCACTGGCCGTCAGTACCGCGGCCGGCTCGACGCCGCCTTCGTACAGTTCGGTGAGCTGTTTGCGCATCAACTCGCGCAGGATCCCGCGCCGGCGATGGGTCGGGCTGACTCCGACCAGGGTGACTCCAGCCACCGGCACCTGGCTCCCCGGCACCCCCATCTTGAACGAGAAGGCAGCCGTGTGGCCCGCCAACTCCTTCCCCTCGGTGGCGACGATGCTCCGCTCCGGCTCCCAGACCTTCCGCTCAGCCTCCAACTGCGCCTCGTTCCACGGCGCCGCAAAGGCCAGATTCACCAGCCCCAGAAGCTCCTGCCACTCACCCTCGAACCGCCCGATCCCGATCGTCATACCCCTTCCCTACCAGACCGCGGTCCCGGATCGGGTAGTCCGTGCCGTTGGTGAACGCCCTGCCGCTCGCCGTCGACTTGTTGCCTGCGGCATCTTTTACCTGGAACTTGAAGGAGTAGCTCGCCTACCGCTGACGCGGCGCGCCCACAGCGAGCGGTGGCGGCCGCCTGGGGGCACCATGGAAGTACCCGGTGTTTTTCCCGGTTTCGCGCGGAAATCCGCTGCCCTGCTGAGCAAATTCGTGCACCCCCACCTCTGGACTGATGAAAACCGTTTTCATATACTCGGACCATGGCCGCCCCTCGGAAGACCCCGTTGACCCTGCTGACCGGACTCTCGACGACGCTTCGGGAGCCGGTGCTGGACGCCATGGTCGACGCCACCACCGTGGCCGTCGTGGTGGACCAGGACGAACTGCCCGGCCGGGGTGTGCTGACCTGGCGGGTGTTCGACGCGTCCGGGCCGATCGATGCCGGTGAGTTCAGCGTCGGCGACGACTGCGGTGCCTGCCAGCTGATCGAGTCGTTGCTGCCGTTGCTCGAGACATTGATCGCGCGCGAGCACTGGCAGCACGTAGTACTGGCTGCGCCGCCCGCGATGGAGGCTCGGCCGCTTGCGAGCACGCTGGTGGCGACCATGCCCGAGATAGAGGTCGACACGGTGACGTGCGTCGTCGACGCGGTCCTCCTGGTCGAGCAGCTGTCCGGTGATGAACTGCTGGACGAGCGTGGGCTGGCGCTCGGGCCGCCTGACCGGCGGAACGTCGCGGAGTTGACCGCGCGGCAGATCGAGTACGCCGATGTCTGCGTCCTCGCGAACGCTCACCGCAGCATGGCCCCGGAGCGCCTGCACAACCTGCTGCTGCATCTGAACCCGCGCACTACCGTGGTCGCGGCCGACGCCGGCGGAGTACCGGGTGCGCCGGTCGCCAAGCTCGGGCTGTTCGACTACGCGGCGGCGGAGGCGTGGGCCGGGGATCTGGCGGCTGAGGATCGGCTGCAGCCCAGCGGCGACGGTGTCACGACCGTGCTGTGGCGGTCGACGCGGCCGTTGCACCCGGCAAGGCTGAACGACGCGCTCGAGGACATCGTCGACGGCGTCGTTCGCAGCCGCGGCGTGGTGTGGCTGGCCAACCGCCCGACCCAGCGGCTGCGGTGGGAGTCAGCCGGCTTCAGCGCATCCCTGGGCACGTTGGGCGAGTGGGCCGACACGGAGCATCTCGCCGAGTGCACGGTGGTCGCGACCGGCGTCGGCCTGGACCCGGCGCGCCTGCAGGCTGTGCTCGACGCCTGCCTGCTCACCGAGTCCGAGCTGGCCACCCTCGACTGGCAGTCCTTGGACGATCCCTTCGCCGGGGTTCTTTAACCGCGGACGACGGCCAGGTGCGAGGCAGCGACGGCCTGCAGGTGGTCCAGGTCTGAGGAGACCGTGGCGAAGGTGTAGCCCTCGCTCAGTCGCCGGCGCGCCTCCTCGCCGCTGCGGGTGTGGATCCCGGCGGCGACGCCGGCCGCGGCCGCCGTACGGGCGATGAGCTCGATCGCCCCGTCGAACGTCTCATCCACGTCGGGGTCGCTCGGATACTTGCCGCCGACCGCGAGCCGGAGATCCGACGGGCCCACGTAGATGCCGGTCAGTCCGGGCGCCGCGCAGATCGCCGCGACGTTCTCCAGGCCCTGCCGGGTCTCGATCATCGCGAGCACGACGGTCGCGGCGTCAGCCTCGGCCGGAACCGGTCCGATCCGCAGCCCCGCCCGGGTCGGCCCGTACGACCGGATCCCGGCCGGTGGGTACCGCGCCGCCTCGACCGCCCGTAGTGCGTCCTCAGCGGTGTCCACCAGCGGCACGATCACCCCGGCGGCTCCCGCGTCGAGCGCGCGGCCGATCGGCGTCGCGTTGTTCGCCTCGACCCGCACCAGGCCGACCGTGCCGTTGCCCGCGGCATCGATCGCGAGCAGCCCGTCGAGAATGCCGCGGGCGTCGAGCAGCCCGTGCTGACCGTCCAGTACGACATAGTCGTAGCCGGCCAGCGCGATCCGCTCGGTCGCCGGCGGCGCGTCCAGCGTCACCCAGTACCCGACGGTGGGTTGCCGCGCACGGAGCCGGTCGGCGAAGTCCTTGGAGGTCATCGGTTCCCTTTCAGGGAGTCAGCCGAAGGAGTCAGCCGAGCAGGGGCAGCCTGATCGCCGAGGGGCCCAGCATGTCCAGGTCCTCTTCGGTGAGCGGCAGCCGTCCGGTCGCCTTCAGCACGTAGGTGGTCGTGTCCCACCCGATCACATCCCAGGCTTCCGGGCCGAACAAACCGTCCAGAGTGCGGGCAGTCACCTGCAGCGCCTCCGGATCCGGTTCGGGGGCGGCCGGCAACTCCAGGGTCAGGTCGAGGTGATGCACGGTCGCCTCCACGACCAGCGTCGCGACGAAGTCCGACGCCCGCAGTACGTGGCCCTGGGTCTCGACCTTGTGGCCTTTCTCTGCCAGCGCGACCACCGCCGCCCTGGCCGCGGCCTCGGACAGCTCTCGCCAATGCCCAGCCAGCTTCTTCGACGGCTCGGCATACGCCGACGCGACCGTCCGCAGGAACCTCGTATCCGGCACGGGTTCGCCGTCCGGCCTGGGCGGAAAGTCCTGCCAGTAGGTGACGAAATCGCGATCTGCCTCGGCCCCCGAAGGCGTGGCGAACCCCATCAGCGCCCGCTCGGCGTCGTACAGGAGGTGCACGAGCAGCGGGCCGACCGCCAGTCCTTCGCAGCGAGTCGGCCGGTCGTAGTCGGCATCGGACAGCCCCTGCACGACCTCGGTCAACCGCCCGTACGTCCGCCCAAGCGTCGCCGCCAACCCCAACGGCAGCGCACCTCGCTCGGGAGCCCTCATGGTACGAACCTAAACCCGCCGCAGAACAACCTCAAGCAAGGCAGAATGCGGCGGGTGAGTGACCAGGATGCCGCCGAGGCGTGGCTCGGGTTGCCGCTCCCCGCCGACTACAAGCACCTGGCGTCGGAGTACGGGCCGCTCGATATCCAGACGCTGGACGAGGACGACGACCCGCTCGAGTACGCCACGTTCAAGCCCTGGAGGCCCTAGACCGGCGGTACTCCGTGCCGGCGGGTGCTGAAGTGGCGGTTCTTCGTCTGGGCGGCGGCCAGCCGGGAGATCAGGTCGTCGCGGAGGTTCTCCGGCTCGACGATCGCGTCGATGACGAGGTCCGCGGCCAGCCGGAGGATGTCGATGTCGGTCTCGTACTCCTCGCGCAGCTTGGAGACGTACTCGACCCGCTCGGTGGCGTCCGCGATCTCCTGGATCTTGTTGTAGTAGACGGCGTTGATCGCCGCCTCCGGACCCATCACCGCGATCTTCGCCGTCGGCAACGCGACGCACGCGTCCGGCGAGAACCCCGGCCCGCACATCGCGTAGAGCCCGGCCCCGTAGGCCTTCCGGACGATCACCGACACCGTCGGCACGGTCGCCTCCGACACCGCGGTGATCATCTTCGCGCCGTGCCGGATGATCCCGGCCCGCTCGACCTCCGAGCCGATCATGAAGCCCGGTACGTCGCACAGATACACCAGCGGCACGTTGAACGCGTCGCAGAGCCAGATGAACCTGGCCGCCTTGTCCGCCGAGTCGACGAACAGCACGCCGCCCTTCACGGCCGGCTGGTTCGCCACGATGCCGACCACCTGGCCGGCCAGCAGTCCGAACCCGGTGACGAGTTCCGGCGCGTACGTCGGCTTGACCTCGAAGAACGTGTCCGCGTCCAGCAGCGCGTCGATCACGTCGTGGATGTCGAACCCGACGCTCTCCTCGACCGGAACCAGGTCCCGGGTGAAGTCCCGGCCCGCGGGCGAGGCGTCGTACGACGGGGGCTGCGCCTGCCACGAGCCGGGCAGGTACGAGAAGTACTGCTTGGCCAGGTCGATCGCCTCGGCGTCGTCGGAAGCGAGCAGGTCGCCACAGCCGGACACGGTGGTGTGCATCCGGGCGCCGCCCATCTCCTCCAGCGTCACCTTCTCGCCGACCACCATCTCGGCCATCCGGGGCGAGCCCAGGTACATCGAGGCGTTGCCATCGACCATGATCACCAGGTCGCAGAAGGCCGGGATGTACGCGCCGCCCGCGGCCGAGGGGCCGAACAGGCAGCAGATCTGCGGCACCTTGCCGGACAGGGCGACCTGGTTGTGGAAGATCCGGCCGGCGCCGCGCCGGCCCGGGAAGAGGTCGACCTGGTCGGTGATCCGGGCGCCGGCCGAGTCGATCAGCCAGAAGATCGGCAGTTCGTCGCGCAGCGCCACCTCGGTGATCCGGACGATCTTCTCGACCGTCCGGGCACCCCACGACCCGGCCTTGACCGTCGGGTCGTTCGCGACCAGCAGCGCCGGACGGCCGTCGACCAGGGCGCGCCCGGTGACGACGCCGTCCGCGGGCAGGCCGGGGTTCAGCGCGTTGGCGAGTTGGGCGTCCTCGACGAAACTGCCCTCGTCGACGAGCAGCGCGATCCGGTCCCGGACGTACAACTTGTTCTGCGAGGCGAGCTTGGCCGCCGCCTTCTCGGGCGGTGCCAGCGTGGCCTCACGCGCGACCTTGACCTCGGTCCAGTGATCCCGGCTCATGCGGCCATCCTGTCACTCAACAGGGAGCCCCAGACCGCGGGCGATGAGCATCCGCTGGACCTCGGAGGTCCCTTCGCCGATCTCGAGGATCTTGGCGTCGCGGTAGAACCGCGTCACGGGGTACTCCTCCATGAAGCCGTAGCCGCCGAAGACCTGGGTGGCGATCCGGGTCGCGGTGACCGCGGACTCGGTCGCGTACAGCTTGGCGACAGCCGCGGCCTGCTTGAACTCCTGGACCGGAGCACCGGCGTCCTTGAGCGCCGCCGCCCGGTAGACGAGCAGTTCGGCCGCGTCGGCCATCACCTTCAGGTCGGAGATCTGGAACGCGACCCCCTGCTTCTGGCCGATCGGTACGCCGAAGGTCTTGCGCTCGCCGGCGTACTGCACCGACATCTCCAGGCACGCCTTGATGCAGCCCAGCGCCACCGCGCCGATGGCGACCCGGCCGTCGTCCAGGGTGGCGAGGAACTGCCCGAACCCCTTGCCGCGCTCGCCGAGCAGGTTCTCCTCCGGAACCCGGCAGCCGGAGAACGACAGCGGGTGGGTGTCGGAGGCGTGCCAGCCGAGCTTGTCGTACGCCGCCTCCGCCACGAAGCCCGGCGTACCGGTCGGGACGATGATCGTGGAGATCTCCGGCCGGCCGTCGGGCTTCTCGCCGGTGCGGGCGGTCACGGTGACCAGCGAGGTGATGCTCGAGCCGGAGTTGGTGATGAACTGCTTCGAGCCGTCGATCACCCATTCGCCGTCGTCGAGCACGGCCCTGGTCTTGGTCGCGCCCGCGTCGGAGCCGGACTCCGGCTCGGTCAGACCGAATCCGGCCAGCCGGCGGCCGGCGACCAGATCGGGCAGCCACTGCTGCTTCTGCGCGTCGGTGCCGAAGGTGAGGATCGGGTTGATCCCGAGCCCGACCGCCGCCTCGAGCGTGATGCCCATCGACTGGTCGACCTTGGCGATCTCCTCGATCGCCACGCACAGGCTGGTGAAGTCCCCGCCGGACCCGCCGAACTCCTCCGGCGCGGTCAGCCCGAACAGGCCGAGCGCGCCCATCTTCTGGACCACCTCGACCGGGAAATAGTGCTTGCGGTCCCACTCCGCGGCGTGCGGGGCGATCTCGGCCTGGGCGAAGTCGCGCACGCTGTGGCGGAACTCGCGGTGCTCTTCGGACAGCTCGTACGACATTCTGGCGCTCCCAAGCTCGTGATTGACGCTTACGTAAACGTAAAGCACAGTGGGGTGTGTGCACAATGTTCCGGTGACTCTCGATGCGCGGACCTGGACGATCGCCGAACTGGCCGCCGAGTACGACGTCACCCTGCGCACGATCCGCTTCTACGAGGACCGCGGGCTGCTCACGCCCGAACGCCGCGGCACCGTCCGCGTCTACCACGCGCGCGACCGGGTGCGGCTGGGGTTGATCCTGCGCGGCAAGCGCCTCGGCTTCTCCCTCGACGAGATCGCCACCATCGTCGACATGTACGACGCCGAACCCGGCGAGGAGGGCCAACTCGTCTATCTCCTCGACCAGATCACCACCCGCCGAGCCGAACTGGAACAACGCCGCCGGGACATCGACGAAACGCTGAAGGAACTGGCCGAGGTGGAACACCGCTGCCAGTCCGACCTCAAGTCCCTCCGCGGGAAGTAAGTACGGCGTACGGCGCCCCCACGCCGCGCCTCCGTTCAGCCGCGGACTCGGCTCGCGAGGACGCAGAACTCGTTGCCTTCTGGGTCGGCGAGTACGACCCAGCTGTTCTCGTCGCCTTGGCCGACGTCGGCGTGTCTGGCACCTAGGTCGAGTAGGCGGCGGACCTCTTCGTCTTGTTCCCTGTCGGTTGGGTTGAGGTCGAGGTGGAGTCTGTTCTTGAGGGTCTTGCGCTCGGGCACGCGCGCGAAGGTCAGCGTCGGTGGCACTGGGCCAGGGTGATTCTTGCCTTCAGGCACCAGAGGCGAGCCGATGGTGACAACTCCGTCGTGTTCGTCTTGCACCTCGTAGTCGAGGACCGCGCACCAGAACCGGGCGAGACCCGCGGGATCGGCACAGTCGATCGCAAGCTCGGTGAACTTACTGGCCATCTCCGAACCTCCCAGTCACGAAGGCCACATGCTATTCGCAGTGTTCGACAGCGAGATAAGCCGTGGGGTGGGCTGCCGGTGAAGTGTCGAGCCGGGAGGGTGGTGTTCGTGTAGGGGGTGAGAGGCCGGGAACGGACCGGCTGGGAGGGTGAGGAGCCACCATGGGGAAGATCACTGTCGTCTGCAACCTGACGCTGGATGGTGTGATGCAGGCGCCGGGGCGTCCGGATGAGGACACTCGGGACGGGTTCGAGTACGGCGGGTGGGCGGTGCCGTACAGCCGGGATGCGATGGGTCGGCTGATGGGTGATACCGGGCAAGGAGCATTGCTGCTCGGGCGCCGGACCTACGAGGGGTTCGCTGACTTTTGGCCGAAGCAGACGGACAATCCGTATACCGAGGTGCTCAACCGCCAGCAGAAGTACGTTGTCTCGAACACGCTCACCGACCCGCTCCCCTGGGCCAACTCCACCGTCGTCAAGGCGGCGGATCTAGAAGAGCTCAAGCAGGACCAGAACCTGGTCATCCTCGGCAGCGGTGAGCTGATCGGCTCCATCCACGAGCAGATCCACGAGTACAAGCTGCTCATTCACCCGTTGACACTGGGCACCGGGCGCCGGCTCTTCAACGGTCACACGGCGCTGGAGCTGATCGACACGGTCACTACGACGACCGGTGTCATCCTCGCCACCTATCGCCCAGCCAAGAATTAAGCCGGCAGGCGGCGTTGCCAGGTCAGCGGACCTACGGAGATTCGTTGCTGGGATGAGCCGTTCCACTCGACCGGCAGGTGCTGGGCGCGGAGGGCGGCCTCGATCCGGCGGCCGATCTCTTCATCCTGCTCAGCGACCCTGCCCTGCACCGTCCTCGCAGGACTCGCGCGCGTACTGCAGGACGTCGTCACGGTCGTTGAACCCGGGCCGCACCCAGAGCACGATCTGATCGCGCAACTCCGCCACGGCCTCGGCACCAGGAGCCTTCCCAGGAACTGGCTGTACGTCGGCTGCGGGTACGGCACCGCGCTTGAACTTGTCGAAGAATCCCACCCGCGAAGCTTAGACAGCGACCGCCGACAGTTCGCCGATCGCCGGCGCCTGGGCTTGGTCGAATCTGCGCAGGGCGAGCTCGGCGATCCGGCTGTCGGCGCCGAGGGGTGCGCTGACGGGGAGGTCCCCGGCGATGCGCTTCACCCGGTCGGCGAAGAACCCCGGCGCGAGCAGATACGTGGCAACCACGACCCGGCTCGTACTGCGGTGCGCGGGGCCGGCGAGGCCGGTCGTCCGCGCGAGGACGGGGCCGAGGCGTTCGCCCGCGCCGGAGACATAGCCGACCTCGACCGGCCGGTCGATCACCTCGGCAAGCATCGCGGCGGTCGCCGAGCAGTCGAGCAAGGCCCGTTGATCCGAGGACCCCGCAGCCGCGAGCACAACCCGATCAACCTCATCGAAAGCGCCGCACCGCACGCCGAGGAGATCACCTGGACCGGAGCAGGTGCCGGACTGAGCGGTTGACGTGGGGTGCAGGCACTCGCGGAGGCGGTCGGCCAGGACGTCGGCCAGCGCGGGATCAGGACCGAGGGCAGGGGCAGCGTGAATCCGGGTAGGCCGACGGGTCGCTTCGCGGGCAATATCCACCGCTGTGTGATAGCCGCTACTCAACAACAGCGGCACGATCACCGCCTCATTGCTATCAGCAACCACCCGGTCGACAAGCGATGGCAACGCCGGTACGTCGACATCCACGAAGCCGAGCGAGATAGGAACCTCCGGTCGCTGAGCGGCCATCAGCCGCACCAGCGTGTGCACCTCGCGAATACCCCGCGGATCCGCCGTCCCATGTGCCGCCGCGATCAGATCGACCGTCATGAGGGCAACCCCACCGGCTCGATCGCCAACCGATACCCCCGCCGCACGACCGTGCGGACCAACTCGGGGCGGCCAACCGCAGTACGGAGTCTGTTCACCGTCACCTCCACGGCATGGACGTCTTCGGCACCAGGCAACACAGCCAGCAGATCCGGCCGCGAGACCACATCTCCACCAGCCGCGACCAGCGCGGCCAGGACCGCTCGGGGACCAGGACCGAGCGGCAACACCACGCCATCAAGAACAGCGGCACCACCGCGAATCACCAGCTGACCGAAGGCCGTCTCGATCGAGCGCGCGTTGTCATCGGTCAACCGATCCGTGACGATCCGGATCAGCGCCCCCAGCCGGAAGCGATCCGGCACCAGCGGCTCCAAACCCAACGTCACAAAGGGTGCGGCCGTGATCGGCCCGACGCAGGCGTTCAGCACCCGGCCGGTCCGCAACGCCGACACCAGCGCGTCGTATTGGCCGTTCAGTGCCGCCGCGTCCAGCAGCGCCTGCGCACCGGGCGCCGACGTGTGCACAACAGCATCGACCCCACCCGAGCAGATCAGGCCGATCATCCGCTCGACCGCCGCCGGATCAGGCGCCGGTCCCCAGCGGTACACCTCCAGCCCGCGTACGGACGCGCCGACCGACCGCAGCGTGTCCTGCAACGCCGGATCCGACAACCCGTGCAGCTGTACGACGATCTTGCGCCCCGAGACGCCCTGGTCCCGCAACCAGTCGACCACCTCGGCCGTCGTCTCCGACCGCGCCGACCAGTGCTCCACCAACCCTGCTGCCCGGATCGCGCCGCGCGCCTTCGGACCGCGCGCGAGCAGCCGCGACTGCTCCAGCGTGCTGAGCAGATCCGCGGCCAGCCCGACCGTGTCGGCGGCCTCGATCCAGCCGCGGAAGCCGACCGCGGTGGTGACCACCACGTCGTCCGGCGGGTTCGCGATCACCCGCCGGGTGGCCTCGATCAGCGGCTGGTCGTCGGCGGCCGGCACGATCTGCAGGGTCGGCGCGTGCACGACCTTCGCGCCCCGGCGCTCGAACGACGCGATCAGGTCCTCCGCCCGGCGGTGGGCGGTGACCGCGATCGTGCAGCCGCTCAGCGGACCGGGCTTAGTCACCGACGATCACCTGACCGTCGACCACGTTGACCGGGTACGCCGGGATCACCAACTCCGGGTCGTCCAGGCAGACCCCGGTGCGCAGGTCGTACACCTGCTTGAACATCGGCGACGCCACCGTAGGTACGTCGCCGCGGCTGCCGACGATGCCGCGCGACATCACGTTCGCGCCGCTGACCGGGTCCTGGTTGCCGAGCGCGAACACCGACCCGTCGTACGTCCGGAACAGCGCGATCTGGCGATCCCCGACCAGGGCGGCGACACCTCGCTCCGGCAGCAGGGCGTCGTACCCGCACACCACCACCGCTGTCATCGTCTGAAGGGTCATCGGCGTACCTCCAATCGGGGACCGGCGAGCAGGACCGGCTCCAGTTGTCCGCGTTCGGCCGGGGTAGCCGGCCGCGGCTGATTGCGTTCGACCACGTAGCGCAGGTCGGCGTCGGGCTGGTCCGGGGCGTTCACGAACGACACGAACCGGGCCAGCTTGTCCGGGTCCTGCAAGGTGGCCTGCCACTCGTCGACGTAGGAGTCGACGTGCGCGGCCATCGCCGCGTCCAGGTCGGCCGCGATGCCGAGGCTGTCGTCCATCACCACCTCACGGACGTGGTCCAGGCCGCCCTCGATCTCGTTGATCCAGACGGCGGTCCGCTGCAGCCGGTCGCCGGTGCGCACGTAGTACATCAGGAATCGGTCGATTGCCTGCAGCAACTGCTCGTCGGTCAGGTCGGAGGCGAGCAGCTGCGCGTGCCGCGGCGTCATCCCGCCGTTGCCGCCGACGTACAGGTTCCAGCCGTTCTCGGTCGCGATCACGCCGACGTCCTTGCCGCGCGCCTCGGCGCACTCGCGCGCGCACCCGGACACGCCGAGCTTGATCTTGTGCGGCGACCGCAGTCCGCGATAGCGCAGCTCCAGCGCGATCGCCATCCCCACCGAGTCCTGTACGCCGTACCGGCACCAGGTGGAGCCGACGCACGACTTCACCGTCCGCAGCGCCTTGCCGTAGGCGTGCCCGGACTCGAACCCGGCCTCCACCAGCCGCTTCCAGATCGCCGGCAGCTGCTCGATCCGCGCGCCGAACAGGTCGACCCGCTGACCGCCGGTGATCTTGGTGTAGAGGCCGAAGTCCTTCGCCACCTGGCCGATCGCGATCAGGCCCTCGGGCGTCACCTCGCCGCCGGGGATCCGCGGCACCACGGAGTACGTGCCGTCCTTCTGGATGTTCGCCATCACGTGGTCGTTGGTGTCCTGCAGCGTCGCGCGCTCGCCGTCGAGCACGTGCCCGGCCGGGTCGAGGCTGGACAGGATCGACGCCACCACCGGCTTGCAGATGTCGCAGCCACGACCGCTGCCGTGCCGATCGACGATCTCGCTGAAGGTCCGCAGTTCGGTCACCCGGACGACGTCGAACAGCTCCGCGCGGGACAACGCGAAGTGCTCGCACAGCGCCTTGCTGACCTCGACACCGGCCGCGGCGAGCTCCGCGTTGAGCAGGTTCTTCACGATCGGCAGGCACGAACCACAGCTGGTCCCGGCCTTGGTCTTGCCACACAACGACTTCAGGTCGCCGCAGCCCTCGTCCCGTACCGCGCAGCGAATCGTCCCGGCCGCGACGTTGTTGCACGAGCACACGGGCGCGTCGTCCGGCAGGTCCAGCTGTACCGGCTGCGATCCCTCCGGCAGCAGGTACGACGCCGGGTCCGCGCCGAGCTGGCGTCCCACCATCGGCCGCAGTCCCGAGTACGCCGACGCGTCGCCGACCAGGATTCCGCCGAGCAGGGTGCGGGCGTCATCCGACAGCACGAGCTTCTTGTAGACCCCGGCCACCGGGTCGGCGTACACGATGTCGAGTGCGCCCTCGGTGGCACCGAAAGCATCGCCGAAGCTGGCCACGTCGACGCCGAGCAGCTTCAGCTTGGTCGAGGAGTCGGCACCCGGGAAAGTCGCCTCACCACCCAGGAGGCGGTCGGCAACGATCTCGGCCATCGCGTAGCCGGGGGCAACCAGACCCCAGACCCGGCCCTCGATGCAGGCCACTTCACCGATCGCCCAGACGCCGGGCACCGTAGTACGGCAGCTGTCGTCGACGACGACACCGCCGCGTTCGCCGACCGCCAGGCCGGCCGCGCGGCCGAGCTCGTCCCGGGGCCGCACGCCGGTGGCGAAGACCACCACGTCCGCGGGCAGATCGGGGCCGTCGGCAACTGCCATCGCCTTGGCCGCGCCCTGGGAGTTGGTCTTCACCCGGGTGGTCTGGGTGGAGGTGAGCACGTCGACGTCGAGGTCGCGGATCAGCCGGGCCAGCGCGCTGCCGCCGCCCTCGTCGACCTGCAACGGCATCAGCCGCGGCGCGAACTCGACGACCTTCGTCGCCGCGCCCAGTGCCCGGAGCGCACCGGCGGCTTCCAGGCCGAGGAGGCCACCGCCGACCACGACACCGTTCACGTCCTTGCCCTCGGACCGCAGCCGCTCGACGTAGACCCGCAGGGCGGCGACGTCGTCGATGGTGCGGTAGACGAAGCAGCCGACCGCGTCGCTGTTCTTCACCGGCGGGACGAACGCGCTCGAGCCGGTGGCGAGCACCAGTTCGTCGTACCCGATCACCTCGTCGCGGGTGGTCCGGACCGTCTTCGCCTCGACGTCGAGGGAGGCGACCGCGACGCCCTTGCGCAGCGTCACTGCGGGGTCGTCCCACAGCTCCGGGTCGCCCAGCGAGAGGTCGTGCGGGTCGCGGCCAGAGAAGTAGCTGGTCAGCGCGACCCGGTCGTACGGCATCCGCGGCTCCTCAGCGAGCACGGTGACGCGCCACTGGACCTCGGTGTCGCGGGAGCGCAGTGCCTCCACCAGCCGGTGGGCGACCATGCCGCCACCCACGATCACCAAGTGCCGGGCCTTCTCGATCTCTGTCATGGTTGCCCTCCTGGTGGGGACGGGTTCGGTCTCGCCGCTCCGGAGCCGGTCGAGAAGGTTGCCGACAGCGCCGATACAGCTGCCGCAACCGGTGGTCGCCCTGGTTGTCGCCGCGATGCCGGCCACGCTGTCGGCACCGCCCTGCCACGCTGCCTCGATCGCAGCCCTGGTCACTCCGTTGCACCGGCAGACGGTCAACGCCTTCTTCTGCGGCCGTTCCGGTGCCGTCAGCAACGAATCGCCCAGCACCGGGGTGCGCCGATCCGCCAGCAGCACCAACTCAGCCGCCACCTCAGCCGCCCCCACCGCCACCGCGGCGACCACGACGCCTTCGTTCAGGACGGCCCGCACATACCGCTTCCCGTCGTCCAGCCGCACGACCTCGCCGTCGGCGTCCCTGTCGCCGAGCACCAGCACGTCCAGCCCGCCGGCCGTCAACCGAACAACTTCAGGCGCCGCCGCGCCGGCGTCGGTGGAGGAGGGGGTCGCCGTGGTGAGGTGCTGGGCGAGCGCTGCGGCCTGGTCCCAGGCTGCTTCGACAGTGCCGGTGAGCCGGCCGTCGAGCTGGGCGCAGTCGCCGATCGCGTGGACGCGGGGGTCGTCGGGGCTGGTCAACGTGTGGTCGACGACGATTCCGTCGGCGACTCTCACCCCAGCGGCGGCGGCCAGATCCGTGCGAGCAGTTACTCCGCAGGCGACCACCAGCAGTTCGCCGAAGACTGCTCGGCCGCCGGTCAGTTGCAGGGACTTGAAGGTGCCGTCCTTGACGGTGGCGCGGCCGACCTCGGAGTTGAGCAGGACCTCGATGCCGAGTTCGCGGACCGAGCGGGTGATCCAGCGGCCGGCAGTGGGCCGGACCGTCTTGTCCAGCAGGGTTTCCCCGTCATGAACGAGTGTGACCGCGACCCCGCGCTCACGCAACGCGCATGCTGTTTCGACGCCGAGCACGCCGCCGCCGAGGACCACCGCGCGGCGTACCCGCGACGCCACCTCGACGATCGCGGTTGCGTCCGATGCCGTGCGCAACGTCTGGAAGCCCTCGAGACCCGCTGGAACCACTGGCTCGGCGCCGGTCGCGAAGACCACGTGGTCATAATCCCAGTTCCGCCCCAAGCTGTCCCGGACGACCCGAGCACCCCGATCCACCGCCACCCCAGAAGCAAGCCTCACCGCACCCGAAGACCCCGCCGCCAACGCCTCGTCGACGACAGGCGCCGCGGCGCGGCCGGCGACGTACTCCGTCAACCGGCTCCGGTGGTAGAACCCCTCGTCACCGAGCAGCACCACGTCGAAGTCCGCGCCGAGCTCCGAGGCCAACCGCGTCCCGGCCATTCCCGCACCGATGATCACCACGCGTTCGCTCATGCCGGCACCTCCATCAGCGACACCGCGGAGGTCAGCTCAACCGCGCAGACCTTGAACTCCGGCATCCGTGAGATCGGGTCGAGCGCGTCGTTGGTCAACTCGTTCACCGCGCCCTCCCCGCCGTAGTGGAACGGCACGAACACCGTGTCCGGCCGTACGTCGGACGTCACCCGCGCGGGGAGCACCATCGAGCCGCGCGCGGTCCGCAGCCGCACCGGCCGCCCGTCCACGACACCCAACTGCGCCGCCACCCGCGGATGGATCTCCGCGTACACCTCTGGCTCGGCCTCAGCCAGTTCCGCCACCCGGCGGGTCTGCGCGCCGCTCTGGTAGTGCTGCAGCAGCCGGCCTGTCACCAGATAGAGCGGCGCCTCGGCAGTGAGGTCGTCCGCGACCGGCCGGTGGTCGACGGCGACCACCCGCGCGCGGCCGTCCGGAGTACCGAAGCGGTCCGCGAACAACCGCGGCGTGCCCGTGTGGTCCTCTGACGGGCACGGCCAGAACAGCGCCTCGCCGGCGTCCAGCCGATCCCAGCTGATCCCTGAGTAGTCCGCGATGCCACCGGCGCTGGCGACTCGCAGCTCCTCGTAGACGGCCGAAGGATCCATCGAGAACGGGATGGACGGCCGCAGCCGCTCGGCCAGGCCGGCGAACACAGCCAGATCGCTGCGGACCTCGCCCGGCGGCTCGACGGCAACCCGGCGGCGCAGTACGCGGCCTTCGAGAGATGTCATCGTGCCTTCCTCCTCGGCCCACTGGGTGACCGGGAAGACGACGTCGGCCAGCAACGCGGTCTCGGACGGCACCACGTCGGCCACGACCAGCAGATCCAGCGCCGCCAGTCGCTCACGAACCGACGCGAGGCGTGGTGCCGAGACCAGCAGGTTGCTGCCGTGGACGAGCAACGCGCGCGGGCCGTCCGCAGTACCGAGGGAGTTGATCAGTTCGACCGCGCTCCGCCCAGGTCCCGGCAGATCGTCCGGCGAGACTCCCCAGACTCCGGCGACATAACTGCGCGCGGTGGGGTCGGAGATGCTCCGGTAGCCGGGAAGCTGGTCGGCCTTCTGACCGTGTTCGCGGCCGCCTTGGCCGTTGCCCTGGCCGGTGATGCAGCCGTAGCCGCTCCCCACCTTCCCGGGCAGCCCAAGAGCGAGCGCGAGGTTGATGCAGGCCGTAACGGTGTCCGTGCCCTTGCTGTGTTGCTCAGCGCCTCGCCCCGTCAGGATGTACGCGCCCGCGCCGCCGTGCACAGGCGCAGCCGCGGCAAGTACTCGCGCTGCCCGCCGGATCGTCGCAGCCGGTACGCCGGTAACGCGTTCGGCCCGCTCCGGCCACCAACCGGCAGTCGACCGGAACAACCCGTCCGGGTCATCCGTCCGCTCCGCCAAGTAGGCGGTGTCAGCAAGGTTCTCCTGCAGTACTACGTGCGTCAGCGCGAGCACCAACGCCAGATCAGTCCCGGGAGTCGCCTGCAGGTGGACCCCAGCGCCCTCCTCGGTCAGCCCGGCGGTCGCAGTACGGCGGGGGTCGACGACGAGCAGACCACCTGCCTCCCGTGCGCCGGACAGGTGCGCAACGGCAGGTGGCATCGTCTCGGCGATATTGCTGCCGACCAGCAGGATCGCGCCCGCGCCACCGAGGTCCGCCAGCGGGAACGGCAGTCCCCGATCGATACCGAAGGCGCGGTTCGACGCCGCTGCCGCGGACGACATACAGAACCGGCCGTTGTAGTCCACGTTCGAGGTTCGCAGGGTGACCCGGGCGAACTTGCCCAGGGCATAGGCCTTCTCGTTGGTGAGTCCGCCGCCGCCGAACACGGCGACCGCGTCGTTGCCGTGCGCCTCCTGCAGCGAGCGGATCCGGTCAGCCACGAAGTCCAGTGCGGCCTCCCAGGTCGTCTCGACCAGGTCCCCGGCGGCGTTGCGGACCAGCGGCTGGGTGAGCCGGTCAGACACCGTCAGAACCTCCGGAGCCGTCCAGCCCTTGCGGCAGAGGCCGCCACGGTTCGTGGGGAAGTCCCGCGGCTGCACCTCGACCGCACCCGGCCTCTCGACCGGGTGCAGGGTCGTGGCGCACTGCAACGCGCAGTACGGGCAGTGGGTGGCTACAGCGGTCACACACGCTCCTGGCTGAGCGGGCCACCCCGACGCAGGTAGCAGAAGTAGGTGACGGCCAGGCAGACGACGTAGAACCCGCAGAAGGTGTACAGAGCCGGTACGAGCGAGCCGTACTGGCTGGTGGACATCGCGAACCCGCGGGGGACCAGGAACCCGCCGTACGCGCCGACCGCGGAGGCGATCCCGATGCAGGCCGCGGCCTCGCGACGGGCCCGGACCAGGTCGGTCCTGCCGTCCAGATCCCTCGTCGTCTGCCGGAACACCGCCGGAATCATCCGGTACGTCGACCCGTTGCCGGCGCCGCTGGCCACGAACAGCACCAGGAAGCTGAGCAGGAACCCGGTGAAGCTCTCCGCCTTCAGCGCGACGATCGCCGACAGGATGCCCAGTCCCATCACCACGAACGCGCAGACCGTCACCCAGGCGCCGCCGACCAGGTCGGCCAGCTTGCCGCCGAACGGCCGGGAGACCGAGCCGACCAGGGCGCCGAGGAAGGCGATGTGCGCCACCGTGATCTCGGGGAAGGTGGTCTTGATCAGCAGCGGGAAGGCCGCCCCGAAGCCGATGAACGAGCCGAAGGTGCCGATGTAGAGGAACGAGATGACCCAGGTGTGCGGCCGCTTCGCCGCCGCGATCGAGGCGCGGAACGAGGAGGTGGCCGCGGACAGGTTGTCCATCACCTTCCAGGCCAGCACCGCCGCCAGGATGATCAGCGGGACCCACATCAGCCCGGCCCGGTTCAGCGTCAGCCCGGCGCCGGCCACGATCACGATCGGCACCAGCAACTGGACGACGGCGACGCCGAGGTTGCCGCCGGCCGCGTTCAGGCCGAGCGCGAAGCCCTTGTCCCGCTCGGGGAAGAAGAAGGAGATGTTGGTCATGCTGCTGGCGAAGTTGCCGCCACCGGCGCCGGCGGTCGCCGCGACCAGGGCCATCAGCCAGAACGGGGTGTCCGGCCGGCTGACGAAGTACGCCAGTCCGAGCGACGGGATCAGCAGCAGCAGCGCGGACACCATCGTCCAGTTGCGGCCGCCGAACTTCGGCACCGCGAACGTGTACGGCAGCCGCAGGGTGGCTCCGACCAGGCTCGGCAGCGCCACCAGCCAGAACATCTGGTCCATCGTGTAGGCGAAGCCCGCGGCCGGCAGCGAGACCACCACGATGCTCCACAGCTGCCAGACCGAGAAGCCCAGGAACTCCGCGAAGATCGACGGCCACAGGTTCCGCCGGGCCACCCGGCGGCCCTTCTCGGCCCAGAATCCGGTGTCCTCGGGGTCCCAGACGTCGATCCACCGCCCGCGCCTGGGCGCCTCGACAGTGCCCACCGCGCCGGTCCGGTCGCGCGGAGCAACGACCTCCGGTCGAGCCTCGAGCGTCATCGTTCGTCTCCGATCAATCGACCTCACTGATTAGGCCAGGACGCTATGACCGGGGTGTTTCCGAGTGGTCATCTCGTTGTTACGCCGTCGAAACGGCTCCCGCACACCTCGCGCCGGGGTGTGAGAGAAGTAGCCCGACGAGGTGTCCCCCGGCGTGGGTACTGTTCGGACTCAACCGATCGGACGAGGGGGTCCTGGTGGAGCAGCAGCAGGTGGGCAGGCGGCAGAACCGCCGCTGGGCATGGCGGGCGGGTATCGCGGCGGTGCTGATCGCCTGGCTGGTGCTGGGCTCGCTCGGCGGCCCGACCGTCGGCCGGCTCAGCGAGGTGCAGGAGAACGACAACGCCAACTTCCTGCCCAAACAGGCCGAGTCCACCCTGGTCGCGAACGAGTCGGCCAAGTTCATCGACTCCAAGGCACTGCCGTACTTCGTCCTGATCCAGCGTGACAGCGGCATCACCCCCGAGGACCTGACCAAGGCGAACGCCTTCCTCGCCCAGGTGCCGAAGCTCGACCTCGGCAACGGCAAGACGATCGGGGACTACCTGGCGTCGCCGGCCAGGACGGTGGTCCCGTCGGAGGACAAGAAGGCGCTGCTGCTCACCGTCGAACTGGACGGCGACCGGGCCGACGACGTGGTCACAGAGGGCGAGACCGTGCTGTTCGCCGTCGCCGACCAGATGCGCAACGAGATCAAGCAGTCCCTGACACCGACCGGGCTGAACGTGTACGTGACCGGTCCGGGCGGGGTGTTCGCGGACTTCGTGGTCGCCTTCGGCGGCATCGACGGGATCCTGCTGGGCGTCGCGCTGGCGGTCGTGTTCGTGATCCTGCTGATCGTCTACCGCAGCCCGGTCCTGCCCATCGCCGTGCTGCTGACCGCCGTGTTCGGCCTGGCCCTGGCCGCGCTGGTCATCTATCCGCTGGCCGAGAACAACGTGATCGAACTGAACGGCCAGAGCCAGGGCATCTTGTTCATCCTGGTCGTCGGCGCCGCGACGGACTACTCCCTCTTGCTGGTCTCCCGCTACAAGGAGGAACTGCACGACTACGAGAGCAAGTACCAGGCGATGCGGATCGCCTGGCGGGCCGCGATCGAGCCGATCGCCGCCAGCGCCGCGACCGTCATCCTCGGCCTGCTCTGCCTGCTGCTGTCCCAGTTGGGCAGCACCAAGGGCCTCGGCCCGGTCGGCGCGATCGGGATCGCCGGCGCGCTGGTGTCCTCGATGACGTTCCTGCCCGCGGTGCTGCTGGCGTTCGGCCGGCGGATCTTCTGGCCGGCCGTCCCCCGGCTCGACCACCTGCACGCCAAGGACCAGGTGGGCGGCCGGAAGCTGTGGGGCCGGGTGTCCGGCCTGGTCGGCCGCAGCCCGCGCAAGGTGTGGGCGATCTCCGCGCTCGCGCTGCTGGCCTGCGGCGCGTTCCTGCCCACCTTCCAGGCCGAGGGCATCTCCCAGGACGAACTCTTCCTCAACGAGGTCGAGTCCGTCACCGGCCAGGAGCAGTTGGCGAAGCACTTCGACGCGGGCGCCGGTACACCGGTCCAGATCCTCACGCCGGTGGATCAGGCCGACAAGGTGGTCCAGACCGCGATGAAGGTCGACGGGGTCGGGACGGCCACCGCCTCCGTGGCGCCGGGCATGCCGCCGAAGGTGGTCGAGGGCAAGGTCCTCGTACAGGCCACGCTGGAGGTCCAGGCGGACTCACCCGAGGCGACCAAGGTGGTCGAGCACCTGCGCACCGAACTGGACACGGTCAGCCCGGACATCCTGGTCGGCGGCAACACCGCGATCAACCTCGACGTACTGGACGCGAGCAACCGGGACCTCCGGGTCATCATCCCGGCCATCCTCGCGGTCATCTTCGTGGTGCTGATGCTGCTGTTGCGCTCGGTCACCGCCGCGATCCTGCTGGTGCTCTGCAACGTGCTCTCGTTCGCCGCCACCGTCGGCGTCAGCGCGCTGGCGTTCAACCACCTCTTCGACTTCCCCGGCGCCGATCCGTCGATCCCGCTCTACGCCTTCGTCTTCCTGGTTGCTCTGGGCATCGACTATTCGATCTTCCTGATGACCCGGGTGCGGGAGGAGTCGATCGAGCAGGGCACCCGCAGGGGCGTACTGGTCGGGCTCGCGGTGACCGGTGGCGTGATCACCTCGGCCGGCGTGGTGCTGGCGGCCACCTTCTCCGCGCTGGCGGTGCTGCCGATCCTGTTCCTGGTGCAGATCGCCTTCATGGTTGCCTTCGGCGTGCTGCTCGACACCACCGTCGTCCGCTCGCTGCTGGTTCCGGCCCTGTCCTACGACATCGGCCGCAAGGTCTGGTGGCCGAGCAAACTGGCCCGGGCCGAGCAGCCGCACCGATCTCGGCAAGGGCCCGGGTGACCCCGTCGTCGTGACGGTCAGCCGGGACGACGCGGAGCGGACGGCCGCGGTACCGGCCGGCACGGCAAATTAGTTGCCTGTGTCGGGTCGCCTGTGCGGCCGGTCTTCGTTATGGTCCCGAAGCAGGGGGCTACGGAGTGAGGAGCCCATGGCGGAGATCAAATCCACTGGCCGGACCGGGGACGGCAACCGGTTCAACCTGCCGACCAAGAACCTGCCGGCGCCGCAGGTCCGTGACCTGCCCGAACCACCCACCCAGACCTGGAAGATCGTCGGACCCGGCATGGTCGGGGCCGGTGTCGGCCTGGCGTCGGGCGAGTTCATCCTCTGGCCCTACATCTCGTCGCAGGTGGGCCTGGTGTTCCTCTGGGGCGCCGTCGTCGGCGTCGCGATCCAGTGGTTCCTGAACATGGAGATCGAGCGGTACACGCTGGCCACCGGTGAGACGGCGTTGACCGGGTTCAACCGCTACGGCAAGCACTGGGGCCTGTTCTTCGCGATCATGACGTACTTCGCGAACCTGTGGCCGGGCTGGGCGACGAGTTCGGCCTCGATGCTGACCTACCTGTTCGGCGCGGGTGATCCGCGCTGGATCGCGATCGGCATCCTGGTCACGATCGGCCTGATCCTGACCCTGGCGCCGGTCGTCTACGTGATGCTGGAGCGGCTGATCTTCGTCAAGATCGCCGCCGTCGCCCTGCTGGTGATCCTGGCGCTGATCTTCGCGATCCGCGGCAAGACCTACAGCGCGCTCGGCGACGCCGTCACCAACCCGCAGTTCCCGGTCGAGACGCTCGGCTTCGCGCTGATGATGGGCGCGATCGCGTACGCCGGCGCCGGTGGCGGGCAGAACCTCTGCCAGAGCAACTGGATCCGCGACAAGGGCTTCGGGATGGGCGTGCACGTGCCGCGGCTGACCTCGCCGATCACCGGCCAGAAGGAGGCCGACCCGCGCGCCAACGGCTACACCTTCCCACCCGACGAGGAGAACCTGGCCCGCTGGCGGCGCTGGTGGAAGTTCGCCAACATCGAGCAGGCGCTGACCTTCGTGCTGATCACGGTGGCGACGATCCTGTTCACCTCGATGCTGGCGCACGCCACCTTGTTCGGCGACGAGACGGTGAAGAACAACATCGGCTTCCTCAAGATCGAGGGCGTCAACCTGCAGTCCCTGGTGGGCGGCTGGTTCGGCTACCTGTTCTGGGCGATCGGCGCGTTCTCGCTGTTCGCGGCCGCGACCGGCATCGTCGACTACACCTCCCGGCTGACCTCCGACATGATCAAGGCCCGCTACCTGCGCGACTCGACGATCACCGAGTCCAAGCTGTACTTCTGGCTGGTCTGGGGACTGGTCTTCTTCGGCATCCTCGTCCTGCTGGCCGGCCTGACCCAGCCGCTGGTGCTGCTGGTCATCTCGGCCTGCACCGCCGGCACGATGATGTTCGTCTACTCCGGCCTGCTGTGGTGGATGAACTCCCGCGCCCTGCCGCGGGCGATCCGGATCAGCCGGCTGCGCACCGCCGTGATGCTGTTCGCCTTCCTCGCCTTCGGCTTCCTGGCCGTCTTCACCGTGATCGACCAGGTCAAGAAGCTGTGAGACGAGTCCCTCCCGGCCCTGGCCAGGAGTCGGTCTGGGACTACCCCAGACCACCGGCCGTCGACCTGTCCACCGAGCATCTCCTGGTCTTGCTCGGTGGGCAGGTCGTCGCCGAGACCCGGACGTCGTGGCGCGTCCTCGAGACGAGCCACCCGCCGACGTACTACCTGCCCCGGTCGTGCTTCGCCCCGGACACCCTGCGCGAGGCCGGCGGCATCTCGTACTGCGAATGGAAGGGCATCGCCACCTACCTCGACGTCCTCGGCGGCACCCGGATCGCCTCCCGCAAGGCCTGGTACTACCCGGACCCGACGGCGCAGTACGCGGTACTGGCTGATCATGTGGCGCTCTATCCGGGCGCGATGGACCGCTGCACGATCGACGGCGAGGAGGTCCAGCCGCAGCCTGGCGACTTCTACGGCGGCTGGATCACCAAGCGGGTGGTCGGTCCCTTCAAGGGCGAGCCAGGCACCGCCTACTGGTGATCGTAGGGCTGGCGGCCGCCGTTCACCGTGGTGAAGAGGGAGTACACGGAGGTGGTAGCGGTGAAGAAGAGGCGGTTGCGTTTGGCGCCGCCGAAGCAGAGGTTGGAGACGGTCTCCGGGACGAGCAGCTTGCCGAGCAGGGTGCCGTCGGGGTGGTAGATGTGGACGCCGTCGGCGGCCGCGCCCCAGACCCGGCCCTCGGAGTCGAGGCGGATGCCGTCGAAGGCGCCGTTGCCGCACTCGGCGAACAGGTCACCGCCGGTCAACTTGTCGCCGTCGACGGTGAAGACGCGGATGGTGGCCTCTTCGGTGTCGGTGACGTAGAGCAGGCTGCCGTCGTTCGAGAAGGCCAAGCCGTTCGGGCGGTTGAAGTCGTCCGCGACGATGCTCAGCGCGCCGTCCGGGCCGATCCGGTAGACGTGGCAACCGCCGACCTCGATCTCCCCCTTGTGACCCTCGTAGTCGCTGTCGATCCCGTACGCCGGGTCGGTGAACCAGACCGAGCCGTCGGGCCGGACCACCACGTCGTTCGGGCTGTTCAGCCGGCCGCCGTCGTAGCCGTCGGCGAGCACCGTGACGGACCCGTCGTGCTCGGTCCGGGTGACCCGGCGGTTGCCGTGCTCGCAACTGACCAGGCGGCCCTGCTGGTCCAGCGTGTGGCCGTTGGTGTTCCCGGCCGGTTCGCGGAACACCGAGACCTGGTACGACGTCTCGTCCCAGCGCAGGATCCGGTTGTTCGGGATGTCGCTCCACAGCAGGTACCGCCCGGCCGGCGAGTACACCGGTCCCTCTGCCCAGCGGCCACCCGTCCACAACCGCTCGAGACGTGCGTCGCCGCGAATCCCGGCGAACCGGTCGTCCAGTTTCTGGAACTCGGCGGGCACGGTTCCGGCCAACGGCTCGAGCAAAGTCATGGTGGCTCCTCCAGCAGGGTCACGGCTGACTGCGTTGTCACCCGCGATCGTACGGCGACCGCGCCCCGTCCGTCGTGACTCAGTGGCCTGATGAGAAGAAATGCTGGAGGAAGTCAACTGTCGAGCGCCAGGTGGACCCGCACGACCGGCGGGCCAAGACCCTGGTGGTGACACCGCAGGGCCGCGCGATGCTCGAGCGGATGAACGACATCCGCGGTACCGGCGCGCCGCCACTGCAGGCGCTCACCGCTACCGAGCGCGACACGCTGGAGCAGCTTCTCACCGAAGCCTGGGGCGCGGCGAAAGCGTACGAGGCCGAGCAGTGCGCCATGATCAAGGCAGGCAAGGCCCGCAGGTGTGAGCAACGCCCTGCTCTCTTCAAGCCCGGTTGACCCTAGACTCAGGCTCGCCGAAGGGAGTTCAGCTGTGACTGACAGCAAGCGCATCACCAAGGTTCTGGTCGCGAACCGGGGCGAGATCGCCGTCCGGGTCGTCCGTGCCGCCGCCGACGCCGGACTGGGCAGCGTCGCCGTGTACGCCGAGCCCGACCGCGACGCCCTGTTCGTCCGGCTCGCCGACGAGGCCTACTCGCTGGACGGCGCCACCCCGGCGGACTCCTACCTGAACATCGCCAAGATCCTCGACGTCGCGACCCGCTCCGGCGCGGACGCGGTGCACCCGGGCTACGGCTTCCTGGCCGAGAACGCCGAGTTCGCCCAGGCCGTGCTCGACGCCGGGCTGATCTGGATCGGCCCGCCACCGTCGGCGATCGACTCGCTCGGCGACAAGGTGAAGGCCCGGCACATCGCCGAGAAGGTCGGCGCCCCACAGGTCCCCGGTACGCCGAACCCGGTCGCCGACGCGAGCGAGGTGGTCGCCTTCGCCCAGGAGTACGGCCTGCCGATCGCGATCAAGGCGGCGTACGGCGGTGGTGGCCGCGGCATGAAGGTCGCACGCACGATGGCAGAGGTTCCGGAGCTGTTCGAGTCCGCCACCCGGGAGGCGATCAGCGCCTTCGGCCGGGGCGAGTGCTTCGTCGAGCGCTACCTGGACAAGCCGCGGCACGTCGAGACCCAGTGCCTGGCCGATGCCCACGGCAACGTCGTGGTGATCTCCACCCGGGACTGCTCGCTGCAGCGCCGGTACCAGAAGCTGGTCGAGGAGGCGCCCGCGCCGTTCCTCACCGATGACCAACTCCAGACGCTTTACACCTCGTCCAAGGCGATCCTGCTCGAGGCCGGCTACGTCGGCGCCGGGACGTGCGAGTTCCTGATCGGCCAGGACGGGCTGATCTCCTTCCTCGAGGTGAACACCCGGCTGCAGGTCGAGCACCCGGTCAGCGAAGAGGTCACCGGGATCGACCTGGTCCGGGAGATGTTCCGGATCGCCGACGGCGAGGAACTCGGGTACGACGACCCGGAGGTCTCGGGACACTCGATCGAGTTCCGGATCAACGCCGAGGACCCGGGCCGGGGCTTCCTGCCCGCGCCGGGCACGCTGACCAAGTGGCACCAGCCGTCCGGACCGGGCATCCGGATCGACGGCGGGTACGACCAGGGCGAGACCGTGCCGGGGTCGTTCGACTCGCTGGTGGCGAAGCTGATCGTGACCGGCCGCGACCGGACCCAGGCGCTGGAGCGGTCCCGCCGCGCGCTGAAGGAGTTCGTGGTCGAGGGGATGCCGAGCGCCGTACCGTTCCACGCCGCCGTCGTCTCCGACCCGGCCTTCACCGGCGTGGACGGGTTCAAGGTGCACACCCGCTGGATCGAGACCGAGTTCGACAACCAGATCCCGCCGTACGCCGGTACTGCCGAGGTAGGCGAGGCGGGCGAGCGGGAGAAGGTCACCGTCGAGGTCGGCGGCAAGCGGCTCGAGGTCGTCCTCCCGGCCGGCCTGGGCGCCTCCGCGGCCGCGGCCGGGAACTCGAAGAAGAAGCCGGCCCGGCGCGCGGGTGGCAGCGGCAAGGGCGCGGCGGCGTCGGGTGACTCGCTCACCTCGCCGATGCAGGGCACCATCGTCAAGATCGCCGTCGAGGAAGGCGCGACCGTTGCCGAGGGCGACCTCGTCGTCGTGCTCGAGGCGATGAAGATGGAGCAGCCGCTGAACGCCCACAAGGCCGGCACCGTGACCGGCCTGTCCGCCGAGGTCGGCGCGACCGTGGCGGCCGGTGCGGCGATCTGCGAGATCAAAGACTGATTCCGACCGGAATCAGCCGCAGGACTACTGGGGAGCAGTCATGAAGCCGAAGACCCGAGCAGCAACAACCCTGGCCGTCGGCCTCACTCTCGCGGGGACCGCAATCGTCCCCGCCCACGCCGCCTCACCCGAGCCGGTCGCGCCCGTACGTACGACGGCCGCGGCCGCGCCCGGTCTCTTCGTCACCACCGGCGACAAGGTGCACTACTCCAGTACGCCGCCTCCGGCCGTATCCGGGCACGGGTGGTGGCTCAAGGGGACGACCAAGGCGACGAAGGCCAAGGTCCAGATCTGGATCGAGGTCAAGGTCGGGTCGGGTTGGCGGGTGGTGGCCTACGGCACCAAGACCGTCTACCCCGGTGGCGGAAGTGCCCGGCGAGCGGCCGCCCGGATGCAGTGTGCGGCCGGACCGATCGGCCGCGACACGAAGTACACCTATCGGTCGCGGATCGACGTCGACCTGATCGGTCACGCCGACTCCAACGAGCAGGCGGTCACCCAAGCGCTCGCCTTCAAGTGCCTGCCGGTGTCGCGGTTACCGTGAGCTGGGAGTTCCACCCGCGGGAGTTCACCTTCAGCGCTTGGGGTTCGCTGGCGCTGCACGACTGGGCCGACGCCGCGTACCGCGCCGGCTCCGACAACGACGTCTACAGCCTGGTGATGCGCCAGGGCGGCGCGCTGGGGTTCGCGGACTTCGGTGCCGCCGCCTCGTCCCGCCCTGTGTGGAACCTCGCCGAGGGCGCCGACTGCTGGTCGACCGGCCTGACCCCGCCGGAGGTGTTCTGGCTCAAGCTGCAGGTCGACAACGCGTCGAGGGTGGTGCCGCTGCAGTCCGCCGGACTGGTCCTGCAGCGGGCGATCGACCGGATCGGCGTACTGACGCTCGACACCCTCGACCTGATGACGCCACTGCGGCCCGTCCGCGAGAGTCCGATGGACCTCGCCTACGGCCGGGACTGGTACGAGTTCGGCGACCCGGCCGCGCGCCGGCGAGCCTCGATCGACCTGGTCCTGAACGACCGGACCACGACCGAGGCCTTGCTGGCCGAGAAGACCGGGCCCTGGCTTGGCGACTGCCTGACCTTCCTCGAACCGGCCACCGAGCCGGTCTCTCAGCCAGCCGCCCGGCCGGTCCGGCTGAGCGGTTCGCGGCTGATCCCCGACGGCACCGAGGCGACCTACCACTTCGAGGTCGTGCTCGGCTCGGACACCCTCGATTTCCTCGCCTGGGTGGCCGAGACGTTCGTCTGGGCGCTCGGCGACGGACCCGGCGAATCGCTCGTTCTGAGGGTCTCCGTCGACCGCGGCAACCCACCAGCCGGCCCATTACACAGCTAGTTCTCAGGTAGACAGCCCGCGGCCCCTCTACTATCACTCTCGCACGACGACACACTGGGTGCCGCAAGCCACCGCGAGGTGAGGAGAGTTCTGCATGTCCAAGAAGACACATCAGCATCAGCTGGCGCAGCGCAAGGCGCAACGGCTGGCCGAACGGCAGGCTGAGCAGGCTCGCCAGCGCAAGATGCTGGTCATCACCATCACGGCGATCGTCTCGGTGGTGGCGGTGATCGCCGGTGTCTTCGTGCTCGCGGCCAACTCCGGCGACAACGAGACCCCCGCCGCGGCGGACACCCCCTCGGCGTCCGCGCCGACCGGGGCGCCCTCGACGGCCGGGCCGGACAACAAGCCGAAGTCGATCCCGACCGCGCTCGCCGCCGCGCCGAAACGACCGAAGCCGCTGGCGGCCGAGGTGGACTGCGCCTACAACAAGTCCGCCGAGCCGGCCAGCAAGAAGGCGGAAGCACCCAAGAATGGCAAGACCAAGGCCAGCGGCACCTCGCCGGTCACGCTCAACACCTCGGTCGGCGACCTGCACCTGACGCTGGACAGCGCGCTCGCGCCCTGCACGGTGAAGAGCTTCCTCAGCCTGGTCGGGCAGAAGTACTTCGACAACACCACCTGCCACCGGCTCACCGTGGGCGAAGGCCTGCAGGTGCTCCAGTGCGGCGATCCCACGACCGACCCGGCCAGGCAGGGCAGCGGTGGTCCCGGCTACAGCTTCGCCGACGAGGTGTACCCCGAGCTCAAGTACGGCCGCGGCATCCTCGCGATGGCGAACTCGGGTCCCAACACGAACGGCAGCCAGTTCTTCATCGTGTACGGCGACGCCTCCGGGCTGACCCCGGCCTACACCGCCTTCGGTACGATCGACAAGGCCGGCCTCGAGGTGCTCGACCTGGTCGCCAAGGCCGGAGTCATCCCCCAGCCAGGTGGCGGGCCCACCGATGGCAGGCCCGCCACGCCGGTTCAGATCAAGACCGCGACCGCGGCCGGCTAGATCGGCTAGGCGAGTTCGCCGTACCGGCTGCGAGGCCAGGCGAGCAGCGCGTCGATCTGGACCATCCCGGACTGCTCCAGCAACTGGACCGGACCGTCGACGAAGTGGAAGAGGCCCGTGGCAGGATCGCGGGCCTCTTTCCAGGCCCGGTCGGAGTACGCCTGCATCGTCGCCTTGTAGCGGCTGTCAGGCGCTACCGAGTCGAGGATGAGCAGGTTCTTGAACCAGATCGAGTTGAACCTGGTCGGCTGCTTCCAGAGCCGGTCCTCGCTGCCGTAGAAGGCCAGCGAGGCGTTCGCCACCGACTTGGCGTCGTTCAGGTACTTCTGGTCGTGCGTCGCCTTGTACAGCAGCACACCCGCGCCCAGCATGACGCCCTGGTTGTAGCTCCACTGCGTCTTCTCGACGTTGCCGGCCAGGTCGATGTGGTCCCAGTACAGGCCGTTCGGGGCCAGCATGCAGTCCTGGGTCCACTTGTACATCTTCTTCGCCCAGGTCAGGTACGAACTGTCCTTCGTCAGCAGGTACAGGTGCGCGCCGAGTTCCGCGCCGGGACCGTTCGAGACGGTGTTGCGGTCCTGGCTCCACGGCGCCTGGGTCCAGAAGACGCCACCCGCGCACGGGTGCGACGGGTCGGTGTCCCAGCCGTGCACGACGAGCGCGAAGATCTCCTTCGCCCGCGCCAGCGACGAGCGGTCACCAGTCCGCTGGTAGTGCTGGATCAGGTTGAGCCCGATCCACTCGTTGTCGTCGTAGAACTTGTCGCCACCCTGGCCGAGCGGCGGCCGGACGTACGAGTCGTAGCCCTTGGGCGTGGTCGTCGCGTTCCAGTACGGCTCGTAGCCGTCGAGGCGGCGCTCGGCCTCGGCTGCCCACTGGTGGCCGATACCGGGGATGCCGGCGAGGTTCTCGGCCCCGATCACGGCCTGGGAGAACGGCCAGATGTAGGCGTACGGGTTCTGCTGCTCGTTCGGGTACTCCTCCAGCAGGAAGCCGTCGCCTGCGTCGAAGTACTTGTTCAGCGCCTGGTACGACGTCGCCGCGCGGGCGGCCGCCTTCGGATCGACCCCGTTCGCCGCCTCCGCGGCCGGGGTGTGCAGTGAGGCGAGCATCCCGACGGCCAGTAATCCGCCGGCAATCCTCTTGGTTGGTATACCAAATTTCTTGAACATCGACCTGCTCCTCCTGGGGCGGCAGCTGTTGACATCGATGTCATGTTCTAACCGGCGCAGGGATTCCGCGTCAATGGCTCATCGTCAGCGGGTTTCTTGAATGGTTGATATGCCAACTGGTGCCGGCTGGGGCGGCGCGAAGGCGAACCAGGCCGATCGCAGCCCGAGCCGGGACCGCACCTGGTCGCCCGTGAACGTCCGCTGTCCGCGCGACCCGACGGCTTCGACCGCGAGCACTCGGCCGCCCGCCGGGCCCACGCCGGTCCGCCGCGTCACCCGCAGGCTGCGCAGCGAGCCGACCCCGAACGCCGCCTCCAACTGGGCACTGGTCTTGCTCAGCGACCAACTGGCATGGGGATTCTTGTTGCCCGGGTACGCGTCCCAGCCGTCCACCTTCATCAACTGGTACGGCGTGGCGCCCTTCGCGGTGGCTCCCCCGTTGGACGACGAGAACTCCGCGATGATCGGGGCGTTCCGGTAGAGCCGGATCTGCCCGGCGGTGGCCGCGATCGCGGCGTTCGTCGCGGTGTGCTCGGAGTTGAAGCCGCCGTACACCTGGCAGGAGGTGGTGTCGCACAGGTCGTACACCCGCGCCGTCGCCCGCCTCCGGTGGTACGCCGAATAGGTGCGCGCGGCAACCGCCTGGGCCTGGAGCGCGGCGGGCCGCCAGCTCACCAGGGCCTCCCGCGGAACCACGCCTCGCAGGTAGCTCTCCAGCGGCAGCACGTTGATCGTGTCCAGGTGCGCCCCGGCGACATCCGAGGCACGGAGCGCGCCGCGGTACCGGACGACCGCGCCGCTGGGCAGAATCAGCGAGATGACGGTCGGGCCCTCGAACTGGCCCATCCCGGTCAACGTCTTCCAGAGGGTCCAGGTCCGCTTCCTCGCGTCGTACGAGCGGACTCGCGCGCCGTGCTCGCCGTACGGGTCGATCGACCACTGGTTCCGGGTCGATGCCGTGGGCAACGTGTAGAGCCTGCCCGTCGTGAGATCGCGCAGCCGCAGCCTGTTCGCGGCGACCACCCGGATTCCGTCGGTGGTGTCGGCGGTGATCCGGATCCGGATGCTCCCCGTCGCCTTGCCGACCGTCGTACCGGGGTAGTAGAAGTCGAGGATCGTCTTCGCGTTGCGACCGGCGATCGCCGCCCCCTGAGCGCCGTACTGCGACATGCCGCGGCCGTGGCCGAAACCGCGCCCGCTGATCGTCGTCGTGGTGGCCTGCTCCTCCTCGGGCGCGGCCACCCACGCTTCCGCCGTCCCGCTGAGAACGGTCGATCCGATGACGAAGGCAACGATCAGTCGCCTCATGTGACGAACACCTTGCCGTAGCGCTTGTTGAAGGTGAGGGTTCCGCGCTGGAACTTCTGCCGCAGGCCCTCCTTCACCGTGTACATGTCGGTGATCGGCAGGCCGAGCCGCGAACGCTCCGCGCCGAGCGCCGCGTACTTGCGGTGGATCAGGCCGGCGACAGGACGCATCCCGGTGCGCTTGGACCAGTAGAGCCCGCCGTTCTGGAACGGCTGCAGCTTGCTGCCGGAGATCCGGCCGATCCGATACTCGCCGGTGGGCAGGCCGAGCAGGCCGTCCGGGCCCAGCTTGCGATAGCGGGTCCGGAAGCTGCCGACCACCGAATGGGTGCCGCTGGCAACGGACCAGAAGACGTCCCGCCGGCTGAAGTAGGTGGCGCGACCGGTCTTGGTCCGATGCTCGCCCCAGAACGGCTGGCCGGTCACCCGGAACCCGCCGAGGTTCTTGGCGAACCGGTAGATCTCGGTGGAGACACTCTTGCTCATCAAGATGTTGGTTCGTTGCCTCAGCCACGGGAGTCTGGTGTACAGGTTCTTGCCCGGGCAGGCGGTGGCCTTGGTGTCGAGATGTCCGGAGATGGTGTGCAACCTCTTGCCGGCCAGGACCACCGTGGCCAGCGGCGACCGGTAGTTCGCGTCCAGTTTCCAGGCGATGATCCGGGCCGTGGTCTCCAGCGCGGCCTGGCTCGGCGCGACCTTCTCGAAGTTGCCGATCAGCGAGACGCCGAACGAGTTGGCGTTGAACGCGCCGGTGTGCGCGCCGAGCACGGGCAACTGTGCGCCGCCGTACCGGCCCTCGAAGGCGCGGCCGAAGCGGTCGACCAGGAAGTTGTAGCCGAGGTCGCACCAGCCGCGGCTCTTCACGTGGTACGCGTACATGCCGCGGACCATCGCGGTCACCTGGGTGCGGGTGTAGTCGTTGCGATCGGCGGTGTGATGAACGAACGCCGCCTGCACCGTGCCGGTGTACTTGGGACGCGCGCAGGCCGTGCCGTTGTGGGTCCGCAGCCGCTCGTCCGCACCCCAGTTCCGCCGCGAGACCATGGCCGGCATCGGGTACGGCGCTCGGCTGCCCTCGGCCTCGACGGGCTCCTCCGTCAGCGGCGGCTCCGCATCGAGCGCGGTGACGCCGGGGTTGATCAGCGCCACCTTCGCACCGGTGACAGTCGTGCCGTCGAGGGTGGTCAGGCTGGCTTCGACGCCGTTCGCGTCGCCGACCCAGTACGGCTCGGTGCCGGAGCGCTCACGGCCCTCGGTGGTCGCGGTGGCGGGTCCGTGGTCGTCCTCGACAGGCAGTCGCTCCCACGCCGACCACGCGCCGCTGCGCTGGACGCGGACCTTCACCTCGACCTTGGCGGAGTTCTTGCGGTACGGCCAGGTGACGCCGACGAGGCCGAACGGTTTGGTCTGCGGGGCCGCGGCGGCCGCGTACGTAGTACCGGGGCCTTGCCGGAGCGGAAGTTCTTCGTAGGTCGGCTCGACGGTGGCGGTGTGGGTCGCGACGGGGAGGACGGCCGGGGCAGAGGCGGGCACGAGCGGTACGAACAGGGCCAGGCCCGTCCCCGCGGTCAGTGCCAGTCGGGGTGAGAAGGTCTTGCTCATCGGACAGCCTTCTGCTAGGCGGGATCAGTAATCGATTATGCGCACCGCGTGATCGGAACTCCGGTATTTCGTCACCCTGCGTGGCGTTGGTACTCTTACTTCTGAAATAGAAGTGAGGGGTGGCGATGGCGGATCGATTCCGGTGGGAGGATCTGGCCTGCCCGCTGTCCACGACCGTGCGCCACGTCGGCGAGTGGTGGACGCTGCTGATCCTGCACGACGCCTTCGACGGCTTCACCCGCTTCGACGAGTTCCAGCGGAACCTCAAGATCTCCTCGAGCATGCTGACGACCCGGCTGAAGACGCTGGTCGACGACGGACTGCTGGAGCGGCGGCTCTATCAGGACAGGCCGCCGCGGTACGAGTACGTGCTGACCGAACTGGGGCGATCGCTGCGGCCGGTGATCATCACCTTGGCGGCGTGGGGCAACGAGCGACTGGCGGCCGAGGAGCGGACGATGATCCTGGTCGACGCCGAGACCGGCGAGGAGGTCGAGCCGGTCGTGGTCGACGCCGCGACGGGCCGGCGGATCGACGGACCGGGCTTCGTCTTCACGGCCGGACCCGCCGCCTCCGAAGCGATGAAGAACCGCTACGAGTCCTGACTCGGCCCGCTGGGCGGCAAATGCCGGGTGATGGCGGTTCCAACTCGATCGCTGGGTGGGCCCACCATCTTGTATCGTCACAGCTTGCCGATGTGACAGCCACCCTGTGCGATGTCAGGTGTGCTCGCCGCTCGGCGTCGTACGCCGTTCTCGACCCGAGGAGCCTGCGCCGATGCTCGAAGACAACATTCCGGAAATCCGTACCGACATTCCGCACTCGGCACGGATCTGGAACTACTGGATGGGCGGGAAGGACAACTACGAAGTAGACCGCCTCGCCGGCGACGCTGGTGTGCAGGTCGATCCCGAGATCGGCACGATGGCGGTGGAGTCGCGACAGTTCCTGGTCCGCGCCGTGCGTTACGTGGCCGGCGAGGCGGGGGTCCGCCAGTTCCTCGACATCGGGACGGGGCTGCCGACGATGCAGAACACCCACGAGGTCGCCCAGAGCGTGGCGCCGGACTCGAAGATCGTCTACGTCGACAACGACCCGATGGTGCTGACGCACGCTCGTGCGTTGCTGACCAACACCACTCCCGAAGGCGTGACCAGTTACGTCGACTGCGACTACCACCGCCCCGAGCAGATCATCGCCGACGCCCGGAACGTCCTGAACTTCACCCAGCCGATCGGTGTCATGTTCATGGGAGTGCTCGGTCACGCGCACACCTACGACGACCTGCGCCGCATCGTCTCCACGGTGATGGATGCCGTCCCCTCGGGCAGCTACCTCACCATGTGGGACGGCACCACGGACAGCCAGGCCTACGTAACGCTCTGCGCGAACTACGCCAAGACCGGTGGCGCCCCCTACATCCCGCGGCCGCGGGAGGAGATCCGCGCCGTCTTCGACGGCCTCGAGATGGTGCCGCCGGGCTTCGTGTCGATCACGCAGTGGCAGGCGACCGACGCCGAGGGAAACGAGCCGAAACCGATCTCCGCCTACGGCGCCGTCGCCCGCAAGCCCTGACGCAGCAGGCCCCCTACCTGCCCGCTTGACCGGCCGACGGGCAGGTCGCGTCGCCCGGTTCGGTACAGACCTGTTTGTTGCCCTCGGCATCATCTGGCGCGGGTCCGGACATGCTCGCCTGGGACGCAGGTCACAGTTCGATCCCGTCACGGCGGCCTCGCGGTCCCTGTCATTGGGGTGTAGCCCCCCAGACAACGACAGAGGAGTCCACCGTGGAAACCCGTTTGAACGTTTTCGGCACCGCGATCGGCGGCAAGGTCATGAAGCACCTCGTGGCGGCCGCGAAGGCGACCGGCGACGCCGGGGTGCCGGCCGCGACGCAGGAACTGGTGAACATCCGCGCGAGCCAGATCAACGGCTGCGGTTTCTGTACCGACATGCACACCAAGGACGCCATCGCGGCCGGCGAGACGTCGCTGCGCCTCAACCTGGTCGCGGCGTGGCGAGAAGCCACTGTCTTCACCGAAGCCGAGCGCGCCGCGCTGGAGCTGGCAGAGGAGGGCACCCGTACCGCGGACGCCGCCGGCGGTGTCTCGGACGACGTCTGGGCGCGCGCGGCCAAGTACTACGACGAGGACCAACTCCTCGCCCTGGTGTCGCACATCGCGATCATCAACGCCTTCAACCGGCTGAACGTCATCACCCAGCAGCCCGCCGGCGACTACCAGCCCGGCCAGTTCGGCTGAGCCGGAACCGCCTGGCTCGACCATCGTCCAGAGGCGCCGCAGGGACTGCCCTGCAGTCCCTGCGGCTTCTCGGCGCTCGGCGCTCGGCGAGCTGCTGACCGGCTCGCGGCCGGCCGTTCTTCCTGATTCTCAGCAGGTTCTCAGGAGATTTCGGTCGACTTCACCGGCCCGGTAGGCTCGACGCAACACCCTGTCGAGGAAGGCCCGACATGACCACCATCCTGCTGATCGCGGTTGTCGTGATCGCCATCTTGGCGTATCGCTCCTACCGGCGCACGCAGTTGCAGACGAAGAAGCGCGACGAGATCACCTCGGCCGAGCTCGAGTCGGTGAAGAAGACCGCCGACGAGGACATCACCAAGTTCGGTGAAGAGCTGCAGGACCTCGACCTCGACATGGTCGGCAAGGACCTCGGCGACGGCGCCCGGCAGGACTACCAGCGCGCGCTGGACTCCTACGAGTCGGCCAAGCAGGCCGTCGGCCAGGTCACCGAGGCCGAGCAGATCCGGCACGTGATCGAGATCCTCGAGGACGGCCGCTACGCGATGGCCTGCGTCCGCGCCCGGGTGAACGGCGAACCGCTGCCGCAGCGCCGCCCGTCCTGCTTCTTCAACCCCCAGCACGGCCCGTCGGTCGTCGACGTCATGTGGTCCCCGCCCGGTGGCGCGCCGCGTGAGGTCCCGGCCTGCGCGGCTGACGCCGAGCGCGTCCGCGCCGGCGCCGAGCCCGACGTCCGCAAGGTCATGGTCGGCCCGCAGCGCGTCCCGTACTGGGAGGCCGGCCCGGCCTACTCGCCTTACGCACAAGGCATGTTCGGCGCTCTGGGCGGCGTGATGACCGGTATGTTCCTCGGCACCATGCTCGGCGGCATGTTCGCCGGCGGCGGCTACGGCGACTACGCCGGCGGCTACGACGGCGGCGGTGACGGCGGTGGAGATGGCGGCGGTGACGGCGGAGACGGCGGCGGCTTCGACTTCGGCGACAGCGGCGGCGACTCCGGCGGCTGGGACTTCGGCGGCGACTTCTGATTCCGGGTACGTAGTGAAACCACCCGGGAGCCTTGGGCTCCCGGGTGGTTTTCTTTTCCTGGACTGGATGGCGGCTCCTTGCGACGTCGGCGCGGCGAGCACTGCTGGGATGGAAGCACCAGCGGCTGGTCGGCTGCGACGGAGGAACTGCGGCAGGACACTAGTTGCTGGGGGTTGCGGGGTTGCTGGGAGTCGCGGGGCCCTCGGCGAGTAGCAGGTAGAGAGCGCGGCGGGTGTCGGCGAGGATCTGGTGGGCGGCGGCAAGCTGTTCCGGGGTGCCGGTCTGGTCCACCGCGCGGGCCGCTGCATGGACCTGAGCCAAGGGCTCACGGAGACCGGAACTGCGCTCGTCGTTGGCGACGACGAACGGATCGGTGCCCGAATCCCGCTGGGTAGCGGCGTGCTCGCGGCCGGCCTCGGTCAGCGTGACGAGCTTGCGGCCGGCGTCGGCGACGACTGAGACCAGTCCTTCGTCCTCCAACTGCGAGATGGTCGGGTAGATGGCGCCCGGACTTGGCTGCCAAGCGCCGTCCGTGCGGTCGGAGATCGTCTGCATCAACTGGTAGCCGTGCATCGGGGTCTCGTCCAGCAGCAGCAGGATCGCCAGCCGGAGATCTCCGCGCGGCGCCCTGCGGCGCCCACGCCCTCCGCCACGCCGCCCCGCGGACGAGCGCTCACGCCGTCCCTCGAAGCCGCCTTCCGGATGATGACGGCGCCGGCCTCGGCGGGCCCGTCCTTCCGTGTGTTCAGTGGGGTATCGCATGTGTCTTACTCCTTATCGAAGACTATCAATGACTATTACGATATATCGTGATCGTACTTAGCGCAAACCCCCTCTCTGATGAGAGCTCTCTCAGATTGGGTTCACGGTTGGCTCATGGTGGGTCGGCAGGGTTCTGGGTATGGCAGAACACAGCGACCCCCTGGAGCTCCTCACCGGTCCCTCCGCCGGTGAGGTGCTGGCCGCGGCCG
Source organism: Kribbella sancticallisti (assembly GCF_039530625.1). Taxonomy (NCBI): domain Bacteria; kingdom Bacillati; phylum Actinomycetota; class Actinomycetes; order Propionibacteriales; family Kribbellaceae; genus Kribbella; species Kribbella sancticallisti. The sequence goes on from NZ_BAAAOS010000007.1 coordinate 164,227, forward strand.
TCTCGGCGACCGGCGCTGAACTGCTGAGCTGGCAGCCGGTTCAGGTCGACCACCAGACCGACAGAACGACCGTTGCGTACCGCACCCAGCTCTCGACGGGCTCTGCCGTTCTGTGTGCGACGGTCGGCGGGTCCTTGCCGGCCGGCGTCACCGTGGTGGGTGATGAGGAGTTACAGGTCGGGGTCTGGTTGGCGGGCAACGATCCGTTGCTGCCGGGGATGCGGGCCGCGATGGATCCTGTGGCCGTTTCCTCGCTCTTCGAGAGTCTGGGGCTCGGGTCGGGGGCTGTTCGGCTGGAGCTGCGGTCCTATCGGCCGCTGCGGCGGGCTGTGGTGGAGGCCACCGGTCTTGCGGGACGCCTGTTTTTGAAGGTGGTTCCGCCGGGGAAGGTCGAGGCGCTGCACAAGCGGCATCGGCTGCTGGCGGGCGGCGGCGTACCGGCTCCTCGGAGTCTTGGGTGGACCGATGACGGGCTGCTCGTGCTGGAAACCCTGCCTGGGCGGACGCTTCGGGGCGTGCTGCGGTCATCCGGCGAACTGCCTGATCCGTCAGCTTTGATCGAGATGCTTGATCGGTTGCCCGTCGAGTTGGTCGACGCGCCGCGGCGGTCTTCGTGGCTGGAGCGGACTGAGTACTACGCGCGCTCGGTTGGCGACGTCGTACCGGAATTGGCTGCGCGGTCCGCCGAGCTCGCCACGACGATTGTTGCCGAGAGCCACGTTGGTCCGGTGGTGCCGGTCCACAGCGACTTCTATGAGGCTCAGATCCTGGTGGACGGACGGGGTGTTGTGACCGGGCTGCTCGACGTCGATACTGCCGGGCCCGGGGATCGGATTGATGATCTTGCCTGCCTGGTTGGGCATTTGAGCGTGCTCGCGGAGGTGCTGCCGCGGCATGCGGCGGCCATCGACGAGTACGGCGCTCGGTGCCTGGCCACCTTCGATCGGCACGTCGACCCGCGTCAGCTCAGGCTGCGGATCGCGTCGGTCGTCCTCTCACTCGCCACCGGTCCGCACCGCGTGCAGGAACCCGGCTGGCGCCAAGCCACATGTGACCGTCTCAACCTGGCCGAACGCTGGGTCAACCGGAGCGATTCGCTCCACGATGAAAGGAATCACCATGTCAGCAACGCGTAAGTGGGCTGTTGTCGGATCTGTCGCCGCCATCTCCACGCTTGGCCTCGGCACCGCCGCGTACGCCGCCACGCCGAGCTTGAACGACCCGTCGCCGGCCACACCGTCGGCCATCACCCCCGGTACGACGAACGCCGCGCCGACCGCGAACTCGGCAGACACCCCCGGCGAGGTAGCCAGCACCAACACCCCAGGCGACACCACGTCGGCCAACACCCCGGGCGACACCAACTCCGCCAACACCCCCGGCGACACCAACTCGGCGAACACCCCGAACGACACGAACTCCGCCAACACCCCGAACGACACGGCGTCAGCCAACACCCCCGGCGACACCAACTCCGCCAACACCCCGAGCTGACCCTCACCTCGCGTCGG